>JANOOO010000393.1:0-13030 GCA_031421375.1 Polaromonas sp. | reverse complement strand
CGCGATCACTTTCGGCATGAACGCCATCGTGCTCGGAGGAGTCGAGGTGATGCTGAAAGTGGGCCAGCGCGTCAGGGCCGATTTCCGCTTCGACTGAGGGTTTCGAGGGAAGCACCGTCACACCAGCTGCAGGTGCGGAATCGGGATCGCAAACTTTCCTCCCCATTGCCTGATGTAGGCCAGTTGCGAGGTAATTTCAGCCTGCAAATTCCAGGGCAATATCAGGACGTAGTCCGGCCTGTCTTTCGCCAGATGACCTTCATCGACGACGGGAATATGACTGGCCGGCAGGAATCTGTTCTGCTTGTGCGGGTTGGCATCGACCACATAACTGATGAAGTCGTTTTTGACCCCAAGAAAATTGAGCAGGGTATTACCCTTGGCGGCAGCGCCATAGGCTGCCACTTTTTTACCCAGCCTCTTTTGCTCGATTAAAAAAGACAGGACTTCGAGTTTGACTGGGCGGTGAATACATACTTCAGTTCCGCTTGGAAAAATCGACAGTCCATTTAATCTTCTCTTGTTTTTTTTGAGTGCTTCTGGCGCGCAGGGCAGCTCCGCATCCAGATACCGGAAAGGCTCAATATCGCCAAAAGAAGCGGTCGTCGATCTGCCCCGTCGCACTCAAATATTTCAGCTGCTTGAGTCGGGTGAAAGGCCGTGAATCGAACACGCCTTGGTCAAGGCCGATTCGCTCGAATACATCGTGCAACTGCTGCGCACCCTGGCGCGCATCCCAGGCGCAATGAAAACCGGGCAACTGGCCTGCAATCTTGGCAAAGCTGACGCGGTAACTCCGGTTGTCGCCGCCCGCCTGACCGAAGTGCAACTCGCAGCCGGGGTAAACGCCGGCGACGATCTCCGCGATCTCCCGGACCTGGTAGTTGTCGGCGTCATGACCGACATTAAAAATCTGGTTGTGAATGGCGTCTTGCGGTGCCTCCAGCGCGCAGGCCACGGCCTCACAAATGTCCAGCACATGAACCAGCGGCCGCCAGGGTGTGCCATCACTCGTCATGGTAATTTTTCCGGCAGTCGCGGCGATGCCGCAGAGGTTGTTCAGCACGATGTCGAAGCGCATTCGTGGCGATGCGCCGTAGGCTGTCGCGTTGCGCAGAAAAGTCGGCGAAAACCCCGGTGATGCCAGCGCCGAGACATCCCGCTCGACCAGCGTCTTGCACTTGGCATACGCAGTCTGCGGATTGGTCGGCGACGCCTCGGTCATCGGCTTTGTTCCTTCGGCGACGCCATAGACACTGCACGACGAGGTGTAAACGAAGCGTTTGGCACCGGCAGCCTTGGCCAGCTCAGCCAGCCGCAGCGAGGCCTGGTGGTTGATCTGATAAGTCAGCTCCGGTACGTTTTCGCCCAGCGGGTCGTTGGACAGCTCGGCGAGATGAACGACGGCATCGACCCCCTCGACATCGTCGGGCTGAATGTTGCGGATGTCGCGGTTGAGGGTGCGCGGAAAGCCGGGCACCAGCTTTTGATCGCTGAACAACCAGCCGTCGCGGTAGTAGCCGGTGTCGAGTCCAACGATCTCATGGCCGCGTGCCTGTAAAAAAGGCGCAAGCAGGCAGCCGATATAGCCTTCGACGCCAGTGACGAGGAGTTTCATTAATGTGCGCTTTCAAGTTGTTGTGGCAGGGCTGGCGAGTATTCGGGAAAGAAGCGTTCCAGTTGCTCGCGCCACAGCCGGTCGCTCAAGCGACCGGGGGGCAGCTCGACGTCGTCAAAGGTCAGCACGGCGTCTTTGGCGACGTCGCGCTTGAGCGTGCAGCCCTCGGCCAGGCCGATGGGCAGCAAGTTCGCGGCGCGCGCCGTGGTGGCGTTTTCGGCCAGGCCGTAGCTCATGTAGCCACCCAGACCGTCGATGGTTTGCCCGGCTTTCAAATCGATCTTGGCGGCAGTGGCGACCTCAACGCAGGGAGCGCCCAGCGGAGCGAGCGCCGCGTCGGCAAACAGCACCGCACGCGCCACGGTGTTGGGCACTTCGAAGTGGCAAAGGTGGTAGGGCGTGTAAAAGCAATAGAGCGGGCCCTTGCCAAGCTTGTAAAGCGCCAGATAGTGCTGCTGCTGCGGGTGGTCGTGGGTGCCAAGCACATAGACACCGGGGCCGGGCGCGGCACCCACCACGTAGTCCACAATGCCGGGGCCTTCGAGCAGGGCTTCAAGGGGGTACAAATCGCCGACCGTTTCAATCGACGTGCCTGCCGCCACGGTCGGGCCAAACATGCCGCGCTGGCCGACGCGCATGCCGGTGCCGTTGGCGACGATGGCGTTTTCGAAAGAGATTTTGGTGCCGTCGGCGAACGAAGCCACCATCGCGGGCTGCTGGCCCCACTGCTTGGCGAAAGCGATTTGCGTCGTCGGGTTGCGATAGGGATCGTGCAGACCCTTGATGTTGCCGCACAGCACCGGCTTGACGCCGATACCCTGCACAAAACGGTACAAATTCATCATCACGCCGGGCTGGTCGCCATCAGAGAAGGTCAGCACCACGCCGGCGCGGTCGGCATAGGTTTTGAGGATCGGGCCTATCGTGCCATCGACCTCGGCGTTCATCATCACCACATGCTTGCCATGTGCAATCGCTTCGACGATCACGTGGGCCGCATGCTCGATGGTTCCGGTCACTTCAATGATGGCGTCGATACCATCGGCGCGGCATAGCAGCAGCGCGTTTTCGGTCACAGCTGGCACGTTTGAGTCGATGGCCTGTTGAAGCTGCGCCTTGCTTTCGACCACACGGGTGTTCCCGACGCCGGCCTCGTTGTAGGCGCGCTGCGCGCCCGTGAGGCTGCGGTTGGCCACGGCGACCACCCGCATACCTGGTACGGCGGTGCAGATCTGCAAGACGATGCCGCGTGCCATGAAACCGGCACCGACCACGCCGACCCGAATCGGCCTGCCTTCTTGCGCTCGCTTTTTGAGCGCGGTGTCCACAATAATCATTGTTGAGCGTTCCTGATCGGGTGACTGAAAGGAGTAGGGGCTGATTAACGTTGGACTGGCTCTGCCTCTGGATGGATCTGGCGCTGGAAATCAGGCCAGGTTCTATCCTTGTCCGATAAATCGCGCACCGGCTCTGGCCATCGAATGCCGAAAGCCGGATCGTCATGGCGCGCGCCCTGCTCGGCATTCGGCGTGTAGAACGCCGATACCTGGTAGCTCACCACAGCGTCGTCACTCAAGGTTAAAAAGCCATGAGCAAAACCTTGCGGCACCAGCAGCATGCGGCCGTTGTCGGCGCTAAGCTCGACGCCCAGCCATTGACAGTAAGTCGGCGATGCCGGCCGGATATCGACAATGGCGTCCCAAATCGAGCCCTGCATGCATCGCACCAGCTTGTCTTCGGCGTGGGGTGGCAACTGGTAGTGCATGCCGCGCAAGGTGCCGCGCTCACGCGTCAGCGACATATTGGTCTGAACCATTCGCGTCGGCAGGCGGTGCTCGCCGAACTCGCGCTCGCAATAGGTTCGGGCAAAAAAGCCGCGCGCGTCTTCGCGCTTTTCGATATCGACGATGAAGGCGTCCTTCAGGGCTGTTTCGGTAAATTTCATGAGGTGACGGTCCTTGATCGGGTTACCATTTTTTCCATGGTGCCTTGCCGCTGGCCCAGTGTTCTTCAAGCGTCTGCTTGTCGCGCAGCGTGTCCATCGGTTGCCAAAATCCCCGGTGACGAAAGGCTGCGAGCTGGCCTTCGTTGGCAAGTTTCTCCATCGGGCCGCGCTCCCAGACCGTGTCGTCCTGCATGTCCATCCGGTCCACGACCTCGCGCTCCATCACAAAAAATCCACCATTGACCCAGGCTCCGTCGCCATCGGGTTTCTCCTGGAATTTCGGCACGCGCAGTTCGTCGGCACGCAGCGTGAAGGCACCGAAGCGCCCTGGCGGCTGGACTGCCGTCAGCGTGGCCTGAACCTTTTGTTCGCGGTGAAATGCAATGAGCGCAGTGATGTCAATGTCGCTGACGCCATCGCCGTAGGTGCAGCAAAATGGGCCGTCGTGCAGGTAGTGCGACGCCCGCTTGATGCGTCCGCCGGTCATCGTGCTCAGCCCGGTTTCGACCAGTGTGACCGACCAGGGCTCTGCATTGGTTTTCAGCAAGGTCGTCGAGTGCTCGCGCATGTCGAAACGAACATCCGCACCGGCGAGGCCGTAGTCGCGGAAAAACTGCTTGATGACCCCGCCCTTGTAGCCGCAGCAAATGATGAAATCGTTCAGGCCATGAGCCTGGTAGATCTTCATGATGTGCCAGAGGATGGGCCAGCCGCCGATCTCGACCATGGGCTTGGGCCTGACGGCGCTTTCTTCACTGATGCGCGTGCCGAAGCCGCCCGCGAGAATCATGGCCTGCATGATCGTCTCCCCAGGTTCGGAATGGGCTCCCGCAGCGCGAACTGACCTCCAGAGCGGTCAGGCGTCGTCGGCACCGGGATCGAAGAATATGGCTTCGGCTCTAGCGCCGACTCAGGGAGTCTCGGCGGTTCGGGCAAGCGGGAAGCAGATTTAACCGAAGGCGCGGGCCTGCCACTTGGGCTGTCCGCTGCGGTGCCTATGCTGCCGGCCAGTTCGTTGATCACGCGCTGGCGGATGCTGGCGGTGGGGTCGTCCGAAAACTTTCGCGCAAAAAATTTGGGCGAGGCGCTCAGCGTGGCGAAATCGCTGTCGTCGATCCACCTTGGGTGGGCTTCATCGAAGCGATTGATGTAATGGTTCAGCGGTCCCGCGCGCGCGCCCGTGCGTTTGAGCAGCGTCGGGATCAGGAATTCTTCCGCGATGTGCAGTCGGCTGAAATACTCGCGCAATCCAGGCCGTGCGTACGCAGCGACCAGCGCTTCGATCACGTGTTGCCTGGCACCAAACCACACCGAGCCGACGTAAGGCGGGAAATCCTTGTCGAAGATATGCCGGCCGAACAATGGATGGCTCATCACGCTAAAGCTCACGCGGGCGATCCTCGCCATCAGGCTCATACGACCGTGACGGTTTTCCGCAAAGCCGCTTTTCAACCAGATTCCGGCTTCGTCGCGGCGCCCGGTGCTGCCGAAAAAGTGTCGCCCCGTCAGCCACCGCGCCACCCGGTGCCTGAAGCTCGGGTAGGGCGTGTATGCGCGGTAGCCCACCCACATCAGCGCATCCTTGTCGTCCCGCAGGGAAATGCAGCCAAAGTGCGCCTCGTCCCCGCTAGAGATGTGGGCTTCGAACTGGCTCATGGTCTTGATCGGCAGGCAGGTCGGACTCAATAACTGTAGATAGTCGAATTCAAGATTCTTGAGCGCGTAATTCAGCGAATGAAAAATCCCATCGACGAAACCGAAATCGGCCCAACCGGTGCGCTTGGGGTCGGGTACAAAAAGCACGTTCGGTTCGTGAAGCTCAAATTCGGGCGTCTGTGAAAAATCGTGATGTACCAGAACCTGATGCGGAGCAAGAGCTCGTGCAAGTTGATCGAGCACCGACGCCTGATGTACCGCCGACATCACGACAAACAAAATCTTGGGACGCAATGGGTACTCCTGATTTTCGGTTCGGCGCTTGGAGACTGACGGCGCCTCTGCCAACACTCTTAACAAAAGGAAACTACAGGTAAAAATTTCTCATCGGTCCGTCTTTTCAGATGTAGGACCGCTAAGCCGGGCAGCGTAGGAATAGATGGCCGGTGAAATTGCGCGCTGAAGCCAGGCAGCCCGTCGCGCCTGCGAAACGCTCGCCAGGTGCCCAAGCTGTTTGTCTGCAACCCATCGCATACACTGCACCCCCTGTTTTTGAAGGTTTTCCATGAGTTTGAAGTGCGGCATTGTTGGGCTTCCCAACGTCGGTAAATCTACCTTGTTCAATGCCTTGACCAAGGCCGGCATCGCGGCCGAGAACTACCCGTTTTGCACCATCGAGCCGAACGTCGGCATTGTTGAAGTGCCCGACGCGCGGCTTGATGCGCTGGCGGCCATCGTCAGTCCGCAAAAAATCCAGCGCGCCATCGTCGAGTTCGTCGATATTGCCGGGCTGGTGGCTGGAGCCAGCACGGGCGAGGGGCTAGGCAACAAATTTCTCGCGCACATCCGTGAAACCGACGCGACCGTCAACGTGGTGCGCTGCTTTGAAGACGACAACGTTATTCATGTGGCTGGCAAGGTCGATCCGATCTCCGACATCGAAACCATTCAGACCGAGCTGTGCCTGGCCGACCTGGCGGCGGTCGAAAAAGCGCTGCACCGCGTGACCAAAACCGCGCGTTCTGGAGACAAGGAATCGATCAAACTGGTGGCGATTCTGGAGAAGTGCCAGGCCGCGCTTAATGAAGCAAAGCCGGTGCGCACCATCGACTTCAGCAAGGAAGAGCGGCCCCTGCTGGCGCAGTTTTTCTTCATCACCGCGAAGCCCGCGATGTTCGTCGCCAACGTCGCTGAAGACGGCTTCGAGAACAACCCGTTTCTTGATCGCCTGGTCGCCTACGCGGCCGCAACACGCGCCAGTGGTGGCAATCTGCGCCAAGATGGAGGCCGAAATGGCCGACATGGACGACGAAGACAAGAAGATGTTTTTGCAGGAGATCGGCCAGGACGAACCCGGCCTGAACCGCCTGATCGTTGCCGCCTACAAATTGCTCGGGCTGCAAACCTATTTCACCGCAGGTGTGAAGGAAGTGCGCGCCTGGACCATCCACGTCGGCGACACCGGCCCGCAGGCGGCCGGCGTGATTCACACCGACTTTGAAAAAGGCTACATCCGCGCGCAAACCATTGCCTTCAACGACTTCATCACCCACCAGGGCGAGCAGGGCGCGAAAGACGCCGGCAAGATGCGCAGCGAAGGCAAGGAATACGTCGTGAAGGATGGCGACGTGATGAACTTTCTGTTCAGTTCCTGACGGAAAATCGCATACAAATAGCTTTTAAGCCCAATGCACTCGGGCGCAAGATGCTATAAAAAACGTAGCTACTCGCTGTAGCTTTCATCTCACACAACAGGACCGATGCCGCATGACCGAGCCCGTCCGACTGGCCAAGCGCCTTGCCCAGCAACTGGCCTGTTCGCGCCGCGAAGCCGAGCAGTACATTGAGGGCGGCTGGGTGCGCGTCGATGGCGTGGTGATTGAAGAGCCACAGTTTCGCGTACACGATCAGCGCATTGAGATTGACCCGAACGCGAGTCTGCTGGCATCAGGGCCCGTCACGCTGGTTTTGCACAAGCCGCAGGGCTTTGAAGGTGGGTTCGATGGTGGAAGTGGAAATGCACAGGCGCTGCTGCAACCGGCCAACCGCTGGTCAGGGGACCGCTCCGGCATCAAGCCGCTTAAAAAACATTTCTCCGCAGCCGAGCTGGTCACGCCCCTGGCCACAGCGGCCAGCGGCCTGGTGGTTTTTACGCAGGACTTTCGCATTGCCCGCAAGCTGCGTGAAGACGCCAGCGAGATGGAACATGAAGTGCTGGTTGAAACCAGCGGCAGCATTAAGCCCGGCGGGCTGGAGCGGCTTAACCGCATCGACCATGGCTTCACCTTCAACGGGTTTTTGCTGCCGCCGACCAAGGCCAGCTGGCAAAGCGAGAACCGGCTGCGTTTCGCGGTCAAGGGTGAGCGACCGGGGCAACTCGCCTACTTGTGCGAGAGCGTCGGGCTGCGCGTCGAGGCGATGAAGCGCATCCGCATCGGCCGCCTGCCTATGAGCCAGTTGCCAATGGGGCATTGGCGCTACCTGTTGCCGCAGGAGCGCTTTTGAAGTGCGGCTTGATTGGCGACCGCTTCAGTCGCCAATTACACACCCGGAATCACCCCCGTGAATGCCCACACCAGGCTGCCCGTCATCAGCAGATAGCGCAAAAATTTGCCGATGGCCATGTAGGCAAGGCAGGGCCAAAATGGAAACTTCAGCCAGCCCGCTACCGCGCAAAGCGGGTCGCCAACAACCGGCAGCCAGGCCAGCAGGCAGGCTTTGGGGCCGAGATTTTCCAGCCAGCGGATGGCATGGCCGTGATGCGAGGAGCCTTTGAATTTATCGACGACGCGGTGCGCACCGAAACCCATCCACCAGTCAAGCGCGCCGCCGAGCGTGTTGCCGGTCGTGGCCACCAGCACGGCCGGCCAGAACAATTCAGGGTTCAGTTTGACGAGCCCGAACACCACGGGTTCTGACCCCAGCGGCAGCAAAGTAGCCGAAATAAATGACACCACAAACACCGTGCTCAAGCCGTATTCGGGCAAGGCAAGCAGGTCGAGAAGGTACTGAATCCAGGCGGGCATAAAGCGGCAGTATAGGCAGCGGCGCAGGGTTTATCAGGCGTTTCGCAGAGCCCCGCACGTACCCCGAAAATTTCAATTGCTGAAATTTTAGGCAGGTACAATTCAGACCGTTTCAAGGGTCTTTCCGGGCTTGCGCTTAGCTTGTGGCGGCTTGTAAAAAGCCTGCCTGACTGCTTCAAACAGCCCCCTTATTTCCTGCCTCGCGCACCGCTCCAACTCCCATGCAAATCGGCCAGTACGTTTTGGCAAACAACGTCTTTGTTGCGCCCATGGCAGGCGTCACAGACCGGCCGTTTCGCCAGCTCTGCAAGCAGCTGGGCGCGGGCTACGCGGTCAGCGAGATGGTCACGTCCAGGCGTGATTTGTGGGACAGCCTGAAGACCTCGCGGCGCGCCGATCACACGGGCGAAGCGGCCCCGATTGCGGTGCAAATCGCCGGCACCGACGCACCCATGATGGCCGCCGCCGCTGCCTACAACATCGAGCGCGGCGCGCAGATCATCGACATCAACATGGGCTGCCCGGCCAAAAAAGTGTGCAACAAATGGGCTGGCTCGGCGCTGATGCAGGATGAAACGCTGGCCTTGCAGATTGTCGAAGCGGTGGTCGCGGCATGCAGCCCGCATGCGGTGCCGGTGACGCTCAAGATGCGCACCGGCTGGTGCCAGTCCAACAAAAATGCGCTGGTGCTGGCGCGGGCTTTTGAGTCGGCTGGCGTGCAGATGATCGCGGTGCATGGCCGCACCCGCGAGCAGGGCTACAAGGGCAACGCCGAACACGACACCGTGGCGGCGGTGAAGGCGGCGCTGCGCATTCCGGTTGTGGCCAATGGTGACATCGACAGCCCGCACAAGGCGCGCGAAGTGCTGGCGCTAACGGGGGCAGACGCCATCATGATTGGCCGTGCAGCCCAGGGTCGGCCCTGGCTGTTTCGTGAAATCGCGCATTTTTTGGCCACCGGCACCGTGATGGCACCGCCGCTGGTCGCCGAGGTCGCGCGCCTGTTGCTCGACCACTTGCTCGACCATTACTCGCTCTATGGCGAGTTCACCGGCGTGCGCACGGCGCGCAAGCACATTGGCTGGTATGTGCGGGGCCTCCCCGGCGGCGAGGCTTTTCGGGCGCGCATGAACGCGCTTGAAAACGGCGAGGCGCAACTCGCTGCAGTGAGCCAGTTTTTTTGCGAGCTGGGCCAGCAGATGGACCGCCTCCCGGCAGCAGTGGCCGGGTCGCATGCAGCGCAGGGCGCGCTGCAGGGATTGAACATTAAACAAAATCAGGAAGAAGCCGCAGCATGAGTAAAAAGCTGATTGAAGAATGCATTCGCGACAGCCTGGAGGCTTACTTCCGCGACTTGCGCGGCACCGACCCGGCCGGCATATACGACATGATGGTCAACGTTGTCGAGAAACCGCTGCTTGAAGTGGTGATGACGCATGCCGAACACAACCAGTCGCGCGCCGCCGAGTGGCTGGGGCTGAACCGCAATACGCTGCGTAAAAAATTGCTTGAGCACAAGCTGGTGCGTTGAGAATTCGCGCGGGTTCGCGTTGACGCCTCAATGGGTTACGCGTGTTGAGTCTGATGCCGCCTGGTGAGTGAAACTCGCGATCAAGCGTGCTGCGGCGTCGCCTCCAGAATGCGGTGCTGTGCCAGCGGTCTCACCACTTTTATTGTTTTTTTCCAGTCACTCCCCGAGCCCACCCGCCATGAATGCCTTGCTTTCCGTCTCCGATAAAACCGGCATCGTCGAATTTGCGCAGGCGCTGCATGCGCTCGGCATTGCCCTGATTTCAACCGGCGGCACCGCCAAACTGCTGGCCGACGCTGGCTTGCCGGTGCGCGAAGTCGCCAGCTTGACCGGCTTTCCCGAAATGCTCGATGGCCGCGTCAAAACGCTGCACCCGGCAGTTCACGGCGGCCTGCTGGCCCGGCGCGATGTGCCCGAGCACATGGCGGCGTTGGCGGCGCACGGCATTGCCACGATTGATTTGCTCGTCGTCAATCTGTACCCCTTCGAGCAGACCGTCGCGAAGGTCGGCTGCGCCCTCGAAGACGCGATCGAGAACATCGACATCGGCGGCCCGGCGATGGTGCGCTCGGCGGCCAAGAACTGGAAAGACGTCGGCGTGCTGACCGATGCCTCGCAGTACGAGGGCGCGCTGGCAGAACTCAAGGCCGACGGGCAGCTCTCGCAGACCGCGAAGTTCGCGCTGGCCGTAGCAGCGTTCAACCGCATCAGCCAGTACGACGGGGCCATCAGCGACTACCTGTCAAGTCGGCAGCCCGATGGCACGCAGGCGCTGTTCCCCGCGCAGGCCAACGGCCGCTTCGTCAAGCTGCAGGACTTGCGTTACGGCGAGAACCCGCATCAGCAGGCGGCGTTCTACCGCGACTTGTACCCGGCACCGGGCTCGCTGGTCACAGCCGTGCAGCTACAGGGCAAGGAGCTGTCGTACAACAACATCGCCGATGCCGATGCCGCCTGGGAATGCGTCAAGAGTTTTGCCGAACCCGCGTGCGTCATCGTCAAGCATGCCAACCCCTGCGGCGTGGCCATTGGGGTCGATGCGGGCGAGGCTTACGGCAAAGCGCTCAAGACCGACCCGACCTCGGCATTTGGCGGCATCATTGCGCTAAACGGCACGCTCGACGGTGCTGGCGCGCTGGCAATCGCCAAGCAATTTGTCGAAGTGCTGATCGCGCCAGCCTTCACTGCCGAAGCGCTCGCGGTGTTCAAGGCCAAGGCCAATGTGCGGGTTCTGCAGATCGCCTTGCCGCCATCAAATGCAAGCGGCGCGGCGTGGCAGCGTGGTCGCAACGCGGTCGATGTCAAACGCATCGGCTCGGGCCTGTTGATGCAAACCGCCGACAACCATGAGCTGGCTGCGCTTGATGTCAAGGTGGTCAGCAAACTTCAGCCGAGCGCTGCGCAGTTGCAAGACCTGCTGTTCGCCTGGAAGGTTGCGAAGTACGTCAAGTCCAACGCGATCGTGTTTTGCGCCGGCGGCATGACGCTGGGTGTCGGGGCCGGCCAGATGAGCCGCATCGACTCGGCTCGAATTGCAGCAATCAAGGCGGAGAACGCGGGCTTGTCGCTCAAAGGGTCGGCGGTGGCGAGCGACGCGTTTTTCCCGTTTCGCGACGGCCTCGACGTGGTCGTTGATGCCGGGGCTGCGTGCGTCATTCAGCCGGGCGGCAGCATGCGCGACGCTGAAGTGATTGCGGCAGCCGACGAGCGCGGTGTGGTGATGGTGCTGACCGGTGTGCGGCACTTTCGGCATTAGTTAGAAGGCGCTGTGCGCGGGATGTTCTTTACCTCAGCCCTGCGCCAGCAACACCACCAGCGCCCCGGCCCCACCGTGCGCGGGCCTGGCCTGCACAAAGGCCAGCACCTGGCTTTTTTGAATCAACCAGCTTTGCACGCGACCTTTGAGCACTGGCGTTTTGCCTGGTGAGCCCAGCCCTTTGCCATGCACCACGCGCACGCAGCGCCAGCCGGCTTTGTGCGCATCGCGCAGAAACTGCGCCAGCGCCTCGCGCGCGTCTTCGCGGCGCAGTCCGTGCAGATCAACCTGGCCTTGCAGCGCCCAGCCGCCCCGGCGTAATTTTCGTGTCACGTCCGGCCCCATGCCGGGTCGGCGAAAGCTCAGGGCCTCGTCAGAATGCAGCAGACTTTCAACGTCGAACTCGTCAGAGAGTGCTTCGCGCATGACGGCCAGCTCGTCTTTCTGGTGCTGCACGGCAATCGGTGGCGGCTGGATTGGAGGCAGCACCGCCCGGTGGCCGGGCCGGTGCCGGGGTGGGAGCGACTTCACCGGACCGACGGCGCGCGTGAACAGCTCCTGCTCGGCCTGGGCACGCGTTGCGGCGGCGCGGCGGGCGGCTTCGCGCTCTTCGGCCAGCCGTGCGGCGGCTTCGATCTCCAGTTTGAGCCGCTGGAGATTTTTGAAATCTTTAATGGGGCTGTGAGGGCGAGGCAGGTTCATTGCGTTGTTCTCGGGGTCAACCTGCTAGATCAAGCCCAGCTCGGCCATCGACACGGCTTCGGTGCGCGTCACGATGAAGTGATCCAGCACACGCACATCGACCAGCGCCAGCGCCGCCTTCAGGGTCTGCGTCAATGCCTCATCAGCGCGTGATGGGCGCGCGCTGCCACTGGGGTGGTTATGCGCAAACACCACGTTGGCGGCGTTAAGCGCCAGCGCCCGAATGACAACTTCACGCGGATAAACACTGGTTTGCCCCAGCGTGCCGCGAAACAGTTCTTCGAGCACGATCAGCCGGTTTCGGCTGTCCAGAAACAACACGGCAAAAATCTCGTGCGGACGGCTGCCAAGCTGCAACTGCAGGTAGTCACGTACAGCGGTGGGCGATTCAAACAGCGTTTGCTGCGTCAGCTGCGCCGCCAGCGCGCGCCGCGCCAGCTCCAGCACGGCAACGATCTCGGCGCGCTTGGCCGGGCCCAGGCCCTTGATGGCTTTGAGCGCGTCGGCGCTGGTGTGCAGCAAACCGGCGACGCCGCCAAACTGGTCGAGCAGCTCCTGCCCCATTTGCAGCGCGTTCTTGCCCGGCAGACCGGTGCGCAGCAGCAGCGCCAGCAGTTCGGCGTCGCTCAGTGCAGCGGGGCCGCGCGCAAGCAATTTTTCGCGCGGACGAGATTCTTCGGGCAGGTCTTTAAGCAGCATGGCGGAGGTTTGAGCGATGACAGCGGCCAATTCCCCAGCGAATGCCCGGATGGCCGTGGTTTCTACAATGGGAGAAGTTTACAAACCCCCGGCTCGC
>JANOOO010000392.1:0-10083 GCA_031421375.1 Polaromonas sp. | reverse complement strand
GCTTGCAAAGGGACTGGACAGCCAGCGCATTGCCGATGCGCTCCAAGGGCTCAAGGCCAGTGAGTTGGATCGAGCCCGCGCGCTTTGGCAAACCAAATTCAATGCCAGAGGTGATTGCGCCCCGACAGACACGGCGTCGCGCCTGCGCCAGATGCGCTTCTTGTTGGCGAGAGGTTTTGGCAGCGAGGTCGTGAGGCGCGTCGTGGGCGGATTCGACGACAGCTGACCAGGAAGCGCAACACCTAGAGACCCGGCACGATTTATAAATGAATTTTTTGGGGTTGGCGGTGTCAATAGATCATGGAAAAAGAAGATGCCCGCAAGCAGACGCGAGAAGTACTGCATGACCGCCGCAAGCAAGTCATACGCATGCACCGCAAGGGTGTCGGTGTGATGCAAATCGCCCGGCAGACGGGGTTAAGTTGGACGGCCGTCAACACGGCACTGCGTCTGTACAGTGCAGGCGGGGCAAGCCAGCTCAAGCCCGGTGTTCGCGGCAAAAAGCCCGGCAGCGGACGCAGCTTGACGCCTGCTCAAGAGCAGGTCATAGCCCAAACGATCTGCGACAAGCGTCCTGAGCAATTGAAGATGGACTTTGCCTTGTGGAGCAGGCCCGCTGTGCGCCAGCACATAGAGCTGAGCCTGGGCATCAAGCTGTCCATTCGTGCAGTAGGCAACTACCTGGCACGCTGGGGTTTTACGCCGCAAAAGCCGATTAAAAAAGCCTACGAGCAGCGCCCCGAAGCTGTTAAAGCCTGGCTTGATGAGCAGTACCCGGCCATTGAGGCCAAAGCCAAGGCCGAGGGCGCGGAGATCCACTGGGGCGATGAGACGGCGCTGGTCAACACCGATGTCACGGGCAGGAGCTACGCGCCTAGGGGCAAGACACCTGTGACGTTTGCTGTGGGCGGTACGCGCCACAAGCTGTCGATGATTGCCACGGTGACCAATCAAGGCAAGACTCGCTGGATGATCATTGATGAGTCATTTAACTCGGACAAGCTGATCGAATTCATGCAGGCGCTGATTGACGACACACAGCGCAAAGTGTTTTTGATACTGGACAACTTGAGAGTCCATCACAGCAAGAGCGTGAAGGCGTGGGCGCTCGATAACGCAAGCAAGATTGAGCTGTTTTATTTGCCCAGCTATAGCCCGGAGCTCAATCCTGAGGAGAGGTTAAACGCAGACCTCAAGCATGCGATCACATCGAAGGTGCCGGTGCGAACGAAAGCAAAACTACAGGCCGCGGCGACTGAGCACATGACGATGCTTGAGCGAACGCCGGAGCGAGTGAAGAAGTATTTCGGCGACCCCAAAGTCGCTTACGCCGCTTCATGAATAACTCGTGCCGGATCAATAGCTCAACGCCAGCATCAGTTCCATGTTCTGCACTGCAGCCCCCGAAGCCCCCTTGCCCAAATTGTCAAGACGGGCAATCAGCACTGCATGGTGTTCCTGGTCGTTCCCAAAAACGCGAATTTCCAGCATGTTTGTGTCGTTAACTCCGAGAGGGTCCAGTTTGCTGTCTAGAGGTGCTGGAAGGGCGTGTACCCACTTTGCAGCGCAATAGTGATTGCGATAAATTTCAACCAGGTCCGCCAGTCTGGGACGTCCTGGCAGCAAATCAAGATGAAGTGGCAACTGAACCAGCATACCTTGCCGGAAACCTCCAACGGCGGGCATGAAAATCGGGCGACGCATCAACCCGCTGTATTTCATGATCTCTGGCACGTGTTTGTGAGACAGGTTTAGCGCGTACATCTCATAGCCAGGAGGGGGATTCCCCGACCGGGCTTCTTCGTACGTATCGATCATGCTGCGACCACCGCCCGAATAGCCACTGATAGCTGGCAGCACCAGAGCATCATTGGGGGATAAGACGCCTGCATCTATTAGTGGTCGCAGCAAAGCAATGGCACCCGTCGCATAGCAGCCGGGGTTGCTCACGCGGTCTGCCATTCTCACGGCTTGCTCCTGCCCAGCTGCAAGTTCAGGAAAACCGAAAACCCATCCTGTCGCAGTCCGGTGCGCTGTAGATGCGTCAATGATCTTCGGCTTACTACCCGGTAGCGAGTCGATCACCGCCACCGATTCACGTGCCGCCTCGTCATGCAGGCACAAAATCACCAGGTCAACCTGCCGCATCAAGTCGCGCTTCACTTCAGGGTCCTTGCGGTGATCTGGTGCAATGCTCAGCAGCTCAATCTGTGCCATGCCGAGCAGGCGCTCGCGAATTTGAAGGCCAGTCGTACCGGCTTCACCATCAATAAAAATTTTCGCCATGAATTTAACGCGCTTTAAATTTGAAAAAATTGTGAGGATTGCCGAATCAGTGCAATTTCGCGTCGGCCAGGCGAGCATCGCAAGTGATTTCGTTCACTAATTGGTGCAGTGCATCATGCTACAGTTCCCGAGCTATTTTCGCTGTCAAATGGCCCCATGAGGCTTGTGCAGGACAAGAACCTCCTGGGACCCTCTGCATAATTCCCTGCGGTCTGTGGTGGCGCGGGGTCGGGCGGTCGTCTGCGTTGTTTTTCTTGCCAATAGCGATGCTATTGGCAAGAAAAGACGCCCTGAGGCCCATCCCGATCCGCGTACCACAGCTCCGCCAGAGTTATGCCGAGGGTTTCTTGGCCTGTTCTGTTTTCTGACGGCGTCACTCTGCAGCATCTTTTTTGATGAAAATTCCGAAAGTATCCACATGAAAATCCACGAATATCAAGGCAAAGAAATTTTGCGCAACTTTGGCGTGCCTGTGCCCCGCGGCATACCGGCATTCACTGTTCAGGAAGCCGTTGAGGCGGCGCAAAAACTCGGCGGCCCGGTGTGGGTGGTGAAAGCGCAAATTCACGCTGGTGGCCGTGGCAAGGGCGGCGGCGTCAAGCTGGCGCGCAGCATCGATGAAGTTAAAAAATTCGCCGGTGAAATTCTGGGCATGCAGCTCATCACGCACCAGACCGACGCTGCGGGACAAAAAGTGCGCCGCCTGCTGATTGAGGAGGGTGCCGACATCAAAAAAGAATACTACGTCTCGGTTGTGACCGACCGTGGGACGCAGAAAGTTGCTTTTATGGCGTCATCCGAAGGCGGCATGGACATTGAGGAAGTGGCGCAGGCTACACCCGAAAAAATCATCAAGGTCTTCGTCGATCCGGGTGTGGGCCTGACCGCTGCGCAAGCCAGAGAGCTCATCGATGGCATGACCGTGCCGCCCAGCTCAGCGGCGCAGGCCGTTGACGTGCTCCAGAGGCTCTACAAGTGCTACATGGAGACCGATTGCAGCCTGGCCGAAATCAATCCGCTGGTTCTGGAAGGCAACGGCAACATCAAGGCACTGGACGCCAAATTTAACTTTGATCCAAACGCCTTGTTTCGCCATCCAGAGATCGTCGCATTTCGCGATCTGGATGAGGAAGACCCGGCAGAGGTTGAAGCCAGCAAGTTTGACTTGGCCTACATCAGCCTGAGCGGCAACATTGGCTGCCTCGTCAATGGAGCCGGCCTGGCGATGGCCACGATGGACACCATCAAGCTCTTTGGCGGTGAGCCTGCAAACTTTCTGGACGTGGGCGGTGGCGCTACTGCCGACAAGGTTACTGAAGCCTTCAAGATCATGTTGAAAAACCCAGAGGTCAAAGGCATTTTGGTGAATATCTTCGGTGGCATCATGAAGTGCGACACGATTGCCGAAGGTGTCATCACCGCCTGCAAGGCAGTTAATCTGTCTGTCCCTTTGGTGGTTCGGATGAAGGGCACCAATGAAGACCTGGGCAAAAAAATGCTCGCCGAGTCTGGTCTGCCGATCATTGCGGCCGACACCATGGCCGAAGCTGCAAAGAAAATCGTAGCGGCGGTGGCCTAAATTATTTCTAGCGGGACAGACCGCGTTGCGGTCAAGCCTTGTCCCCAACCGAACAGGAAATCAGTATGTCTATCTACATCAACAAAAACACCAGAGTCATCACGCAAGGCATTACCGGCAAGACCGGCCAATTTCACACCCGAATGTGCCGCGATTATGCGAACGGCAAGCAGGCATTTGTGGCGGGCGTGAATCCCAAAAAAGCGGGCGAAAATTTTGAAGGCATCCCGATCTTTGCCGATGTGTCGGAAGCGGCCCAAGCGACTGGCGCAACGGTCTCAGTCATTTACGTGCCGCCCGCCGGTGCTGCTGCCGCCATTTGGGAGGCCGTAGAAGCCAACCTGGACCTGGCAATCTGCATCACCGAGGGCATTCCGGTGCGCGACATGCTGGAGGTGCGCAACCGCATGAAGGCCAAAGAGGCTGCGGGTGGCAAAAAAACACTATTGCTTGGACCCAACTGCCCGGGTCTTATCACGCCCGATGAAATCAAGATCGGCATCATGCCCGGCCACATTCACCGCAAGGGTCGAATCGGTGTGGTCAGCCGATCCGGCACCTTGACTTATGAGGCCGTGGCGCAGCTGACCGAGGTCGGCTTGGGGCAGTCGAGCGCAGTCGGCATTGGCGGCGACCCGATCAATGGGTTGAAGCACATTGACGTCATGCGGGCTTTCAATGACGACCCAGACACCGATGCTGTGATCATGATTGGCGAAATTGGTGGACCTGACGAAGCTGATGCGGCAGAGTGGTGCAAGGCAAACATGAAAAAACCCATCGTTGGATTTATCGCTGGCGTGACTGCGCCAGCAGGCAAACGCATGGGCCATGCCGGTGCGCTGATTTCTGGCGGAGCAGACACCGCCGATGCCAAGCTAGCCATCATGGAGGCCTGCGGCTTCACGGTGACGCGTAATCCATCCGAGATGGCCAGATTGCTTAAAGCTTTGCTTCGTTAGATAACCGTTGTCAGGCATCGACTAAACGTAACGATCTGCGCTTGTCTTTTGGAGGCACGGCATGCGCTTAGATCAGATGCACTTTATTTCGGTAGTGAAGCGCCACTGGCTCAGCAGGAAAAAATCACTTCCGCGCACGTTGTGTCTGGCGCAAAGCCGCTTGTTTCATAACAAGCGCTTTGTTACCGCTGGAGTGGAGGTTTGTAACACGACGGATACAATCTGCAACTTTGACACTCTAAAGTTGGTTCCTTCTGCCTGAGTGCCCAATGGGTAACCTGCCACGGCGCCCGCCTCTTCACAAGACACGACCGCAATAGCCTAACTCCATGATTTATGACATCTTCACGCAGACCGATCCCGGGCTGACCCGAGACAACAATGAAGATGCCATTGCCATCGATCCCGCAACCGGGCTTTGCGTTCTGGCCGACGGCATGGGAGGCTACAACGCCGGTGAGGTCGCCAGCGGCATGGCGGCTGCATTTATCAAGACTGAATTGGCCCGCTGGCTGGCACAGACAGGCTCCAGTGCCAGTCCCCGGGAAGTGCGGCGGGCTGTCGAGATCTGTGTGGACAACGCCAATCACTCCATTTTCAATGCCGCCAATTCCAACCCCCAGTACCGCGGGATGGGGACAACGCTCGTCATCGGCATTTTTCATGGTTCTCGCGTGACATTGGGGCATATTGGCGATTCGCGCTGCTACCGCTTGCGAGGCAGTGAGTTTCTGCAGCTGACCAAAGACCATTCCCTGCTTCAGGAGCAGATCGACGCTGGATTGATCGCGCGCGAGGATGCCCATACGTCACTGAATCGCAACCTTGTGACTCGCGCACTCGGAGTCGAAGAGGATGTGCAACTTGAGTTGAACGAGCACAAAGCCGAGCCTGGAGACCTCTACCTGCTGTGCTCTGATGGTTTATCCGACATGGTGCTGGACGCCGATATAGCCTCGATCCTGATGCAGTCAGACTCACTAGAAAAGCTGGCTGAGAACCTGGTACTTCGGGCCAATCAACGTGGCGGACGCGACAATATTTCGGTGGTTTTGGCCCGCGCCCTGGACGACGGACCGAAGCGCGGGGTTTTGGCCCGGATGTTGGGCAAGTGACCGCGACTTAAAATAAAGCCACCAGACTGGATACGCCATGCCAAAAATGATCGTTTCGATTGACGGAGTCGTGATCCGCGAGGTGCAATTGACAAAAGACCGAACTTCCGTGGGGCGTCGGCCTTACAACGATCTGGTCATTGACAACCTGGCCGTCAGCGGAGAGCACGCTGTGTTGCTCATGTCCGGCAGCGAGGTCTATCTTGAAGACCTCAACAGCACCAATGGGACATTCATCAATGGGCGAGCCGTCAAAAAACAGGTGCTCCGCGACAACGACATAGTGGAAATCGGCAAGTACAAGATCAAGTACGTGACCGAAGCCGCGCAGGCAGACGATGATCGCACGATGGTCGCGCCATCGGGCTCATCCGAGCAAAGACGCATGGCAGCCGCTGCCAATGGGGCGGCCTTGACCGTACGCACGGGCCCTGCCGCGATCAAGGTTTTGTCGGGTACCGCAGCGGGGCGGGAAGTGGCACTAGTGAAGGTTGTCACCACCATCGGAAAGCCTGGCATTGCAGTTGCGTCCATTACCAAAAGAGCACAGGGCTTCGTCATAGCCCATGTCGAAGGCGAGAGCCGCCCGCTACTTAACGGCGCGGCGCTGGGTGTTGACGCGGTCTTGCTCGCCCCAGGCGACCTGCTGGAACTCGCCGGCACGCGGATGCAGTTTGTTCAAAGCTGACCCGGGAACAAGCGGATAAAACGGCCAATGCGGGTTGCGGACATTCCGGGTAACGCGGGCACCACGAGCATTGCCGGGTGAGCCAGACCTGCGCATGCTCGCCTGACATCGCCAGGCCCGCTTGCAAACACATGCGGCGTCTGCGCCCATGAAGTCGGCCATGCGGCGGCGCATGGTCCGCGTCGGCGTCACGCTGCTTCCACTTCTGTTTGCATTGCTGCATGCGCTGAACCTGCTGCCATTGGGCATGGTGCAGCGGCTAGACAATATCTTGTACGACGCGCGCCTGCGGTTCAGCATGCCCGCCACCCACGACCCGCGCATCGTCATCGTGGATATCGACGAAAAAAGCCTGGCCGAACTCGGCCATTGGCCGTGGTCGCGCGACAAGCTGGCTGCCTTGGTCGATGAGTTGCATGAGCGGCAAAAGGTGCGCGTGATCGGCTTTGATATTGTTTTTGCCGAGGCCGACGAAAGCTCCGGTTTGAAGCACCTGCAGCAGTTGGCCACCACCGAATTCAAAAACCAGCCGGGTTTCACCGAAACCTTGCGCCAGCTCGAACCCGCACTCAACTACGACGCGGCATTTGCCCGGGCCATTGAGAATCGCCCCGTGGTGCTGGGCTACTACTTCACCAGCGACCGCGAGGGCCGAACCAACGGCCAGTTGCCAGCTCCGGTGATGGAGCCATCACTGCTGCAGGGCCGCAACGCTGGACTCATAAACTGGACCGGTTATGGCAGCAACATTTCACCGCTGACCCGGGCTGCTGCGTCAGCCGGTTTTTTCAATTCAGTGACCGACGACGACGGCGTCGTGCGCTCGCTGCCCTTGATCACCGAATATCAAGGCCGTCACTACGAATCACTGACACTCGCCATGCTGCGTGCGATGACCGGGCAACCGCGCATTGAACCAGGCTGGGCCGACGAAAGCGGGGCCAGGCCGTTGTCAGCAGACGGCCGCACCCCGGCACCCGGCTACACGCGACTCGCCAGCGTGCTACTCAAGGCGGGTAGCCAAACTATCGCCATTCCCGTCGATCAGCGCGGCGCGACGCTGGTCCCCTTTCGGGGTCCAGGCGGAGTAAGCGGTGGCTCTTTTACCTATATTTCTGCCGCCGACGTACTGGCCGGACGCCTTGCGCCCGGGGCTTTAGCCAACAAAATAGTGTTCGTCGGCACCACCGCACCGGGCCTGCTCGACATCCGCGCCACCCCAATAGCCCCCGCCTATCCCGGTGTTGAACTTCACGCCAATGCACTGGCCGGCATGCTCGATGGAAAGGTGTTGGTCAAGCCCGACTACGCCACCAGTCTGGACGTCATCTTGCTGCTGCTCTCTGGTGTAGCGCTGGTCATCGCCCTGCCAAAACTCTCGGCGCTTGGCGCGGTGTCAGCCGGGCTGGCAGTTCTCGGCGGTCTGGTCGCGCTGAACTGGACTTTATTCCTCGCCTGGGGGTTGGTGCTGCCGCTGGCTGGCGCGTTGCTCATGGTTTTTTTCGCATTCACGCTCAATATGAGCTTCGGCTTTTTTGTCGAAGGCCGGGCGCGCCGCCAGCTGGCCAATTTATTCGGCACCTACGTTCCGCCCGAGCTTGCAGCCGAGATGATGAGAAACCCCTACAACTACAGCATGAAGGCTCAAACACGTGAGCTCACCGTCATGTTTTGCGACATGCGCGGCTTCACCACGCTGTCTGAAGCCATGGAGCCCGCCGACTTGCAGGCGCTACTCAATCGCGTCTTCAGCCGACTCACCGAGGTGATCCGCGCCAGGCAGGGCACCATCGACAAATACATGGGCGACTGCGTCATGGCATTTTGGGGTGCCCCGGTTGCCACGCCCATGCATGCTGCGCTTGCCACACAGGCCGCGCTTGACATGGTGGCCGCCATCGCCGCGCTCAATCGCGAGCATCTTGCAGCCGGCATACCGGCAATCGGCATCGGCATCGGCATCAACACCGGCGCCATGTGTGTCGGCGACATGGGATCGGATTTGCGGCGCAGCTACACCGTCATCGGCGACGCGGTTAACCTCGCCTCACGGCTTGAAGGGCTGGGTAAAAATTACGGCGTTGAGATCGTGGCTAGCGAGTCAACCCAACTTCAAGCTACTGACTTTGTTTGGCAAGAGATTGACACGGTTCGCGTAAAGGGCCGAGAGGCCCCTGTGGCCATTTTTAATCCACTTGCCCAAGGGGTTTCCAGTGCCTCGCCCGCACAGGCCAGGGAGCTCCAGCTCTGGCAGCGCGCCCTGCATGACTTCCGCGCCCAAAATTGGGCGCAGTCCCAGGCAAATTTGTCTGATTTAGTTGCCAATAATGGTGAAAAGTACCTTTACTCCCTTTACGCAGAGCGGGTAGCCTCCAAAGTCAATTCCGCATTCGACCCCCAGCAGGGCGAGACGGCCCGCATTCAGACAGAAACTCAATACCCCGCCGCAGAGCGGATCGCCCCATGAAAGTTCGCGTACTCGGTTGTTCAGGCGCCATCGGAAAAGATTGCCGAACCACCTCTTTTTTGCTCGACCACGACGTGCTGGTCGATGCTGGCACCGGCGTGGGCGACCTCAGCCTCGACGAGATGGCCGACATTGAGCATGTGCTGCTCACCCATTCACATCTCGACCACGTCACGTCGCTGCCGCTGATGGTCGATGCCGTGGGTGCCCGCCGCTCCAGGCCGCTGCAAGTCCATGCGCTGCAAGCCACGCTCGACGCCTTGCAGACACATATTTTCAACAACGTCATCTGGCCCGATTTTTCCCGCATCCCCAACCCCGAAGCGCCCTTCATCAGCTTTCACCCCCTGGCCCACGGCGAGACGCTTGAGTTGTGCGGCAAGCAGATCGAAGTGCTGACCGCTGTGCATTCCGTTCCGGCGGCAGGCTACGCCGCCCGCAGCGCAGGCACGCTGCCTGGCGGCGGCGCGCGGCCCTGCTGGGTTTTTACCGGCGATACCGAGTCGAATCCGGCCCTGTGGTCTAGAGTCAACCAGCTTGATGTGGCGATGCTGGTGATTGAAACCGCGTTCAGCAACCGCGAAAGCGAACTGGCCAAGCGCAGCCAGCACCTGTCCCCCGACTCGCTGGCCCACGAGCTGGCGTCGATTCCACTCGGTAAGCGTTATCCCATCTACATCACCCACACCAAGCCGGCTGAAACCGAGCTCATCATGGCGGAGATAGCGCGGTTTAACGGCAGTGGCAACTTGGGCGAAGTGGGGGCACCGGGCCGGTACGACATCAGGTGGCTCACGGCGGGGCAGGTGTTTGAGGTTTGAGCGAACCCGTTTCAACCCAATGCGCGTGAATACGGCTTAAGGGCCACGCCGAAATCGACAAAAATGTCAGACGCTACAGAGCACCTGTCAAAAAATGTAATTCCGGGGCAATCCCCGCTGTAAATTTGCCAACAAAATCACGGACTTACATGGAAAAACCGCCTG
>JANOOO010000391.1:0-4336 GCA_031421375.1 Polaromonas sp. | reverse complement strand
GGCAAAAGCACCCATGCCGACCGCATCGCCACCATTCGGGACACCTATCGGCGCTTTGCGACCATCATCGATACCCACACGGCCGACGGCGTCAAAGTTGCGCGCGAGCACCTGCGCTCGGATGTGCCGATGATCGTGCTTGAGACCGCGCTGCCGATCAAATTTGCCGAATCAATCGAAGAAGCGCTGGGCATTGCGCCGCCGCGCCCGACCAAATTTGAAGGGCTCGAAGCCTTGCCAAGGCGCGTCTGTGAGCTGCCAGCCAGCGTCGCCGTAATCCAGCACTATATTGCCAATAATGTTAATTAAATCATTGTTTAGCCCAATACCTACGGGCACAAGAAGCTATCAAAAACATAGCATGATGACTCAACCAGAAAGCCCACAATGAACGTCGTTGGCTTCGCAGGCTACTCCGGATCGGGCAAAACCACGCTTGTCGAAAAACTGATTCCGGCGCTCAAGTCGCGCGGGCTGCGCGTGTCGGTCATCAAGCATGCGCACCACAGTTTTGACATTGACCAGCCCGGCAAAGACACGCATCGCCATCGGCAGGCTGGAGCCTTCGAGGTGGTGGTGGCGTCAAGCAACCGGCTGGCCCTGATGCGCGAGTTTGAGCAGCCTTACAAGATGAGCGTTCACCAACTGATTGCCGAGCTGTATGACGGCGTCGATTGGGTGCTGGTTGAAGGCTTCAAAAGCAGTGACCTGCTCAAAATTGAAGTCTGGCGCGCGCCGACTGCGCAATACGAAGCGAAGCCGCCGCGCTACATGGACGACGACTTCATCGTCGCCATCGCCACCGACTCACCCGAAGCCCTGCCGCATGCCACCTTGCGCCCCGTGCTTGATTTGAACGACGCCGATGCGATGGCCGACTACCTGGTTCAAAATCACGACCGCTTCAATTACAACTTCGAGGCCCACGCGTAGCGATCGTTTGTTGATCATTTGTTGTCAGCACCCCAGCCACAGCCCATCTCAATATGAACGCCAAGCCCGCTACCCCGGCCGCTGCCGCTCCGGCACGCGAGCCGCTCAAAGAGCTTGATCAGGCACTGGCCGAGCTGCTCGCTCTGGCCGCAGCGCTGCCAAACGTCGAGTCCGTTCGCACCTTCGATGGTGATGGTCGCGTGCTGGCGCAAGACCTCACGGCGACGAACAACGTCCCGGCTCACGACAACAGCGCAATGGACGGCTATGCCTTGCGCAGCGCCGACTGGCAGAGCGCCGATACCGTCCTGCCAGTCAGTCAGCGTGTGCCCGCCGGCGTCAAGCCAAGCGGCCTGCAGGCGCTTGCCGCCGCGTCGGTGGCACGCATCTTCACCGGTGCGCCCATTCCTCCCGGTGCCGACGCAGTGGTGATGCAGGAACACTGCCAGACGCAGGCTAGCGCGGACGGCACGGTTGCTGGCATACGCATTGAAAGCCAGCCCAAGCCCGGCGCGTGGATTCGGCGTAGAGGTGAAGACGTGACCGCCGGCGCGGTCGTGTTGCACCGGGGCGTGCGTCTCGGCCCGGCCGCGCTCGGTCTGGCGGCGAGCATCGGTTTTGATAAGTTATCGGTGGCACGTCGCGTGCGCGTGGCGCTGTTCTCGACCGGTGACGAGCTGGTCATGCCCGGCGACGTGGCGCCAAGCGACATGCTGCCCGGTGCCATCTACAACTCCAACCGCTTTTTCCTGCGCACGCTGCTGCAGCGGCTGGGTTGCGACGTGACCGACATGGGCATCGTGCCGGACCGGTTTGATGCCACAAAAAACGCCTTGAGCGAAGCCAGCGTGGCACACGACCTGATCCTGACCAGCGGCGGCGTTTCGGTCGGTGAAGAAGACCACGTCAAGCCCGCCGTGCAGGCTCTGGGCGAGCTCAGGCTCTGGCAAATAGCCATCAAGCCGGGCAAGCCGTTCGCGTGCGGCCAGATCGGCAACGCGCACTTCATTGGTCTGCCCGGCAACCCGGTGTCGAGTTTTGTCACGTTTTTGTTGCTGGTGCGGCCATTCATTCTGAAGCTGCAGGGGGCAGCTGACGTGGCCATTCATCCCATTGCGCTGCGTGCCGACTTTGACTGGCCGCGTGCCGACAGCAGGCGCGAATTTTTGCGCGTGCGGCAAAACCCGCGCGGCGGACTCGATCTTTTTCCCAACCAGAGTTCAGGCGTTTTGACCTCGACCGTCTGGGGCAGCGGGCTGGTTGATAACCCGCCGGGCCGGGCCATTGCCGTTGGCGATTCGGTCGCTTTTTTGCCCTTCGCCTCGCTTCTTTTATAGCGCAAGCAGCCATGAAACTGACGGTCAAATACTTTGCATCCATTCGCGAAGCCATCGGTCAGGGCAGCGAGTCGCGTGAGACCACCGCCGATACCGTCGGCGCTCTGCGCGACGAACTGTTGGCCGCCAGCCCAGCCCACGCACAGGCGCTGGCACGCGGCCGTTCAATTCGCGCAGCGGTCAACCAGGTCATGAGCGCTGAGTCTGCGCCGCTCACCGACGGTTGCGAAGTTGCTTTTTTCCCACCGGTGACTGGCGGCTGATATGGCGGCTGATAGGGCGGTGCGTGTCTCGATTCAAACGCAGGATTTCGACCTCGCCAAGGAGATCGCGCAGCTCCGTGCGAACGACAAACGGGTCGGTGCGGTTTGCAGTTTTATCGGCACGGTGCGGGATCGCAATGACGGCTTGCAGGTCAGCGCGATGGAGCTGGAGCACTACCCCGGCATGACCGAAAAAGCCATCGAAGCCATGATCGACGAAGCCATCAAACGCTTCGCTATCTTTGGCGCGCGCATCGTCCACCGCATCGGCGTGCTGCAGCCGCTCGATCAGGTCGTGATGGTGGCGGTGACGTCCGCGCATCGCGGCACCAGCTTTCAGGCTTGCGAGTTTTTGATGGACTACCTCAAAACGCAGGCGCCATTCTGGAAGAAAGAAGCCACACCCGAGGGCGCGCGCTGGGTTGATGCGCGCGTCAGCGACGACGCGGCGCTCGCCAAATGGGGTATCGCCAGCGCGAACAGTCCCTGAGCTTGCGGGGCGTCAGCATCTCGAGCTCGATTGCGCTGCGCCGACTCGGTGCGCAGCATATCCACACCGGCCAGCGCTGCGTAGGCTTCGAGCAAGACGAGCATGGCGTCAGCGTGCGCTTTGCAGACCCCGCCGACAACGCCTGCCCGACCGTTAAGGACCCTCTGCATAACTCCCTGCGGTCTGTGGTAGCGCGGGCTCGGGCGGTCTGCGGCGTTGCTTTTTTTGCCAATAGCGGGGCTATTGGCTGCAAAAAGGCGCCTTGCAGCCCATCCCGATCCGCGTACCACAGTCCCGCCAGAGTTATGCAGAGGGTCCTTAAGGCCGACATCGTGGTGGCCTGCGCCGGCTGTGCTCAGCGACTGGAACCGCCGTGGCCAGTCAGGCGACTTCGCCGGCCTTTACGAAGACTGGCGCTTTCCCTGGCTCGACGTGCCAGCCCTGATTGCCAATGCCGAGAAAATTCTCGAATACCCCACGGTCGATAAAGACCCGGTGCCGCAATGGACGTTTGGCGGTGTCACACTGATGGGCGACGCCGCACACCGATGTATCCGCGCGGCTCCAACGGTTCGGCGCAGGCACTGATCGACGGGCGCTCACTGGCCGAACAGCAGTGGTGAGAGCTTGATATGGCGCAAACCGTGAACAGGCGAAGCGCTTGAAAATCCTGTGGCAAGCCCCAGCTAGCCCGCAATCGGAGAATTCTTATGCGACAAGACAAGCTCACCACCAAGTTTCAGGAAGCGCTGAGCGACGCGCAAACGCTGGCGCTCGGCAACGACAACGGCTATATCGAGCCCGCGCATCTGGTGCTGGCCATGCTGCGCCAGGACGACGGGCCGCGTGCCGTGCTGGAGCGTGCCGGCGTTAACGTTGGCGGCTTGACACAGGCGGCCGACGCGGCGGTTAAAAAGCTGCCTCAGGTGCAGGGGCAAGACCAGATTTCGGTTGGCCCTGAGCTGGCACGGCTGCTGCAGGCGACCGAAAAAGAAGCGCTCAAACGCCGCGACCAGTTCATCGCCGGTGAGCTTTTTTTGCTCGCTGTGGCTGACAGCAAGGCCGACATCGGCAAGCTGGCGCGCGAAAACGGCCTGACGCGCAAGTCGCTGGAGGCCGCCATTGATGCGGTGCGCGGCGGGCAGGGCGTACAAAGCGCCGATGCCGAAGGCCAGCGCGAAGCGCTCAAAAAATACACGATGGACCTGACCGAGCGCGCCCGCATGGGCAAGCTCGACCCGGTGATTGGCCGCGACGACGAGATTCGCCGTGCCATCCAGGTGCTGCAGCGGCGCACCAAAAACAACCCGGTG
>JANOOO010000390.1:0-16051 GCA_031421375.1 Polaromonas sp. | reverse complement strand
GGCTGGCTTGCCTATGCGCTCAAAAACATGCACAACTTTGCCGGCCCGCTGTTTGCCGTGTCGATGGTGATTGTGTTTTTCACTTTTCTACGAGACAACATGCCCAGCCGCGGCGACCTGGTCTGGCTTCTCAAAGGCGGTGGTCTTCTGTCGGGCAAGCATGTCCCGTCGCACCGATTCAACGCCGGTGAAAAGGTGATGTTTTGGGGCGGCGTGTTTTTTCTGGGCATCATCGTTGTGGCCTCGGGCTTCGTGCTCGACATGCTGATTCCGGGCCTTGTCTATGAGCGCGGCACCATGCAGATTGCTCACATGATTCACGCCCTGGCCTCGGTACTGATGATGGTTCTGTTCATCGGGCATATCTACCTTGGCACCATTGGCCTGGAAGGTTCCTACCAGAGCATGAAAACGGGTTATGTGGATGAGACCTGGGCCAAAGAACACCACGAGTACTGGTACGACGACGTCAAGGCGGGGAAAATTCCTGCCCAGCGAAGTGCGCAGAGCCAAACGGCACCGACCATCCAGATCAATCAAGTTTGAAGAGCGAAAAATTTTATGAAGCACATCCTGGTTTCAGCAATGATTTGTGGCTTGCTTGCAAGCGCGTCAGGCTTGGTGTTGGCCAAGCTTCCCGCATTGAGTGACGAGGCAAAAGGAAAAGCTGCCGAAGCCACTGCAAAAACGGCTTGGAGCGGCAAGGTGGACGGCTACCAACTGTGCAAGTCACAGGACAAAGTCGCGGCCTCATACCTTCAGAAGGTCAAAAGCACGGGAGGAAATCCGAAGGTGGCAACCGCGACGCCGCCCTGCGCCGATCCGGGCGCTTTCAGCTACACGGCGCCTGAGGCCGCCAAGCCAATTGAGGCGGCAGGTGCCCATTCGCCAACAGCCACTGCGGCCAGTCCGCCCAGTGGCAAGCAGTCTGACGCTGTTGTCAATCCTGCGAAAAAACCCTGAACCCGCATTCGGCTTATTCTGATAAGGCCGACCTTGACGGGTCGGCCTTTTTTCGTTGTAGCCCTCAAGCATGTCTCAATCCCCTCCTCAATCCCGTCCCCACTCCACCACGTTAACCCCTGTTGGCCGCCGACTGCCGCGTCTTACGGCGGCTCAGGCACCCTTGACGCGTGAAGTCCAGGCGGTCAATGAATACGGTGAATCGCTGCGCGTGTCGATTCCTGCAGAGCGGGCGTTGACGGTGTATGTGGACAAACGCGAGTTGGTTACCCTGATGACGCTGGGTGCGCACCCGGAGTGGCTGGTACTGGGCTACCTGCGTAACCAGCGTCTGGTCACGTCTATTGACGAGATTGAGTCGGTCACCGTGGATTGGGAGGTTGGGGCAGCCGCTGTTAAAACCCATCGCGGCATTGATTCAATCGAAGAAAAAACCTCACGCCGCGTGGTCACCACCGGCTGCGGACAGGGCAGTGTCTATGGCGGGCTGATGGATGAGGTCGATCAAATCGAATTGCCGCCCCATGCGGCCATGAGCCAGGCGCAGTTGTACGCACTGGTGAACATCATTCGGCTGAAGGAAACGACTTATAAGTCTGCGGGGTCGGTTCATGCTTGCGCCTTGTTTGAATTGACCGAGGCTGATACTAGGCTGCTTTTTTTGGTCGAAGACGTGGGCCGCCACAACGCCATTGACACCATAGCGGGGTGGATGTGGATGCAGCAAGCGACTGCTGCAAGGGTTGGCGCGGCTGAACCCGCACTGGCGTTCTACACCACGGGTCGGCTGACCAGCGAGATGATCATTAAGTCAGCGCAGATGGGCGTGCCGATTGTGGTGTCGCGCAGTGGCATGACGCAGATGGGCCATGACCTTGCGCAATCGCTTGGACTTTGCGCCATCGGAAGAGCCACGAACCGACGATTTATTTGTTTTAGCGGCAGCCATCGGCTGCAGTCGCAGCCTGAATTGGCTGGTGCGAAACCGCGCAGTGCTGCCGATCTGGAATGAACCCGCACCAGCGCCGACCGGGCCAATCCCGCGGGTGATTCAAGGCTGCCCGGTTTGCGATATGGTTTGGCTATGGATTTTCTGTTCCTGAAGTTGGGCTGGAAGACACTCGGGCGCGACCTGCGTGCCGGCGAATTGCGTCTGCTGATGATCGCGGTGGCGCTGGCCGTCGCTGCCCTCACCGCTGTCGGCTTTTTTGCCGACCGGCTCAAGGGGGGGTTGGAGCGCGATGCGCTGCAATTGCTGGGCGGCGATGCGGTGTTGCGCAGCGATACGCCCACGCCTGCAGTGTTTGTCGAGCAGGCCAAAGCATTGGGTTTGCAGCTTGCTTTGACCACGACGTTTCCGACCATGGGTCGCGCGCGTGATGAAGAGGGCGGTGCGGCGAAACTGGTCGCGTTCAAGGGCGTTCCGGAAGGCTATCCACTTCGCGGCAGCCTGCAAACCAGCGACAGCGCAACCGGAGCGGGCCAAAAAACGCGCGACATCCCGGCACGGGGCACAGCCTGGGTGGATGCGTCTTTGCTCGACGCGTTGGGACTCAAGCTCGGGCAGGAGATTTTGCTTGGTGACGCCAGTTTTACGCTCGAAAGAATCATCGTTCAGGAAAGCGACCGTGGAAGCGGCTTCATGAGCTTTTCGCCGCGGGTCATGGTTAATCAGGCTGACGTGGGAGCCACGGGGCTAATTCAGCCGGCGAGCCGAATTAATTACCGGCTGGCGCTTGCCGGTGAACCAGCGGCGATCAAGCAGTACCTCGCGTGGGCCAAGCTGGAGATCGACAAATCAGCTGTCGCGGGCAGTTCGCGGGCGGGGCAGGGGGTGCGCCTGGAATCACTTGAAAGCGGTAGCCCCGAGATGCGCCAGACACTGGATCGGGCTGAGAAGTTTTTGAGTTTGGTGGCGCTGTTGGCCGCCATGCTCAGTGCGGTCGCGGTGGCAATCGTGGCGCGTGGCTTCGCCGCCAAGCATCTCGACGACTGCGCCATGCTGCGGGTGCTGGGTCAGCCGCAGCGCACCATTGCGCTGGCCTACGCGTTTGAATTTATCGTCGCCGGCCTGATAGCCAGCGCGCTCGGCGTCGCGCTGGGGTTTGTCGTGCATCACGGCTTCGTCATCTTGCTCGCCGGTCTGGTTGAAACCAGCTTGCCGGCAGCCACGCTTTGGCCGGTGGCGTTCGGAATGGGCATGGGCCTGACTCTGTTGCTGGCGTTTGGCTTGCCGCCCGTTTTGCAGCTCGCTTCGGTCCCGCCACTGCGCGTTATTCGTCGCGATGTCGGCAATCTCAAACCAGTTTCGCTGGCCGTGCTGGGCCTGGGCATGACAGGGTTTGCTGCGTTGCTGCTGGCGGCCAGCAACGACCTTAAATTGGGGCTGATTGCGGTGGGCGGATTCGCTGCGGCGGTGGCAGTCTTTGCGGCGGCAAGTTTTGCCGCCGTAAAACTGCTGCGTGCGAGTGTCAGTGAAAACACGGCGCCACGCTGGCTGATATTGGCAACGCGGCAATTGTCGGCACGACCGGTTTATGCCGTCGTGCAGACCACTGCGCTGGCCGTCGGTTTGCTGGCCTTGATGCTGCTGGTGCTGCTGCGCACTGACCTGGTGGACAGCTGGCGCAATGCCACGCCACCCGACGCGCCCAACCGCTTCGTAATCAATGTGCAACCCGAACAAAGCGATGCATTTCAGAAGGCATTGCGCGACGGTGGCGTGCAGAAATTCGACTGGTTCCCGATGATTCGCGGTCGGCTGATCGCCGTTAACGGCCGAAGTGTCACCCCTGACGACTACAGCGAAGACCGAGCCAGACGGCTGGTTGATCGCGAGTTCAATCTATCAAACAGTGAGCGTCTGCCCGGCCACAACCAGGTGGTAGCCGGGAGCTGGGTCGCGGGCGAGAAAAATGCGGTCAGCGTTGAAGAGGGCCTGGCCAAGACGCTGGGCCTCAAGCTTGGCGACACCCTCGGCTTTGATATCGGCGGGCAACGCAGTGACGCCAAAATCACCAGCCTGCGCAAAGTCGATTGGGGCTCCATGCGGGTCAATTTTTTTGTGATGTACCCCGTGGCCGCGCTCGACGACGTGCCGGTTTCCTTCATCAGCGCCTTCCGTGCGCCGCAGGCGGTGCCGGCACCTGCCTCTGCTGTCGGTACGGGTGTTGCCACCGCCGGTTCAACATCCGCGTTGCCCCGGCCCCGCAGTTTTGACAACGACCTGGTGCGTGCCTTTCCGAACATCACCAACATCGACATGAGCAGCACACTTGCGCAGGTGCAGCGCGTGCTCGACCAGGTGGTGCGCGCGGTCGAGTTCCTGTTTGGTTTTACGCTGGCGGCCGGGCTGGTGGTGCTGTTTGCGGCGATCACCGCCACACGCGAGGAACGCGCCCGTGAGTTCGCCATCATGCGTGCTGTCGGCGCGCAGGCATCGCTGCTGCGTCAGGTGCAGCGCGCCGAACTCGCAGGTGTCGGCTTGCTGGCCGGCTTTCTGGCTTCCGTCGTGTCGCTGGCCGTGGGCTGGGGCCTGGCGCGCTACGTTTTTGAGTTCACCTGGACCGGTTCGTGGACGGTGCCTGTGCTGGGCAGCCTGGCTGGCGCGGCGCTGGCACTGGCTACCGGTTGGTGGGGTTTGCGTTCGGTGCTCAATACGCCAGTCGTTGAAACGTTGCGCAAAACACAATAAAAAATGGCCATTTTGCAGATTGAAGAAAAACCGCCAGGCACGCCACCTTTCGATACGCCTTTTGATCAGATCGGTGGCGAGGCGAAGGTGACGGAGCTGGTCGAGCGCTTTTACGATCTGATGGATCTGGAGTCGGCGTATGTGGCGCTGCGCGCAACCCACGGCAGCACGCTTGCCAACGCCAGGCAGCGGTTGTGCTGGTTTTTATGCGGCTGGATGGGCGGGCCGCAACATTACACCGACCGTTTCGGCCACCCCAAGCTGCGCCTGCGGCACATGCCCTTCAAGATTGGCTTCACTGAACGCGATCAGTGGCTTGCCTGCATGGACCAGGCGATGGGTGAAACGGGCGTCGATGCGAATCTGCGCATGCGGCTCAATGCCTCGTTTTTTCAGACCGCCGACTGGATGCGCAATCAGGCAGACGGCTGCCCAGGCTGACTCACATTTTCGACTGAAACACCAGTCCGGCGTGTTCCCGCAATGCATGAAACTTTATTTTCGGCCACTGCTGTTCGACCGCCCGCAGCGTCGCGCTGTGATCGACCAGCAGCGTCGGCGCATCGACTGCATCGAGCGCGACACGGTGCGCGTTGGCGTCGATGAATTTCTTCAGCTCATTCGCATCGTCGCAGGTCACCCAGCGCGCCAGATTGAACTGGCTGCCCATGATTCGCGCCTTGACGCCGTACTCATGCTCAAGCCGGTGTGCGACGACTTCAAACTGCAACTGACCGACAGCGCCCAGCAGCAGAAGTGACCCTGCGATGGGCCTGAAAACCTGAATTGCGCCTTCTTCGCCGAGCTGCGTCAGCCCGGCGCGAAGCTGCTTGCTGCGAAGCGGGTCAGCGACTTCAACGGCGCGAAACATCTCGGGCGCAAAGAAGGGCAGGCCAGTGAATTGCAGGGCTTCGCCTTCAGTCAACGTGTCGCCGAGCTGCAGCACGCCGTGGTTGGGGATGCCGATGATGTCGCCGGCAAAGGCGGTATCAAGCAGCTCGCGGCGCTGGCTCATGAAGCTGACAACCGTGTTGGGCCGCAGCTCTTTGCCGCTGCGCACTACCTTCAGGCGCATGCCGCGTGTGAACTCGCCGCTGGCGACGCGCAAAAACGCAATGCGGTCGCGGTGCGCCGGGTCCATGTTCGCCTGGATTTTGAAAACGACGCCAGAGAACTTCTTTTCTTCAGGATGCACCACGCGCTGTATGGCTTCGCGGTCGGATGGCGCGGGTGCCAGATCGACCAGTGCGTCCAGCACTTCCTGCACGCCGAAGTTATTGATCGCCGAGCCGAAGAACATCGGCGTTTGTTTGCCGGCCAGGAACTGATCGCGGTCAAACTCCGGCGTGGCCCCTGCAACCAGCTCGATCTCGCCCCGGGCCTGCGAATACTCGGCACCAAAGCGCCGGGTTGCTTCGGCGTTGTTCAGGCCCGCCAGAATTTCATCGTCGCCGCCGGCTTTGTCTTCTCCAGGGCTAAAGACGCGCATGCGGTCCTCGCGCCGGTCATAAACGCCGTGAAACAGCTTCCCCATTCCGACGGGCCAGGTGAAGGGCACCACCGCCATGCCGAGTTCGCGTTCGATCTCGTCCATCACGCTCACCGGGTCCTGCACCTCGCGGTCCATCTTGTTGACGAAGGTCAAGATGGGCGTGCCCCGGGCGCGGCAGACCTGCAGCAGGCGACGCGTCTGCGGTTCCACGCCGTTGGCCGCGTCGATCACCATCAGCGCAGCATCGACAGCCGTCAACACGCGGTAGGTGTCTTCGGAGAAGTCCTGGTGGCCGGGCGTGTCAAGCAGGTTGATGACGCAGTCGCGGTACTCCATCTGCATCACCGATGACGCCACCGAGATGCCGCGCTGCTTTTCGATCTCCATCCAGTCAGACGTCGCATGCCGCGCGGCCTTGCGGGCCTTGACGCTGCCTGCAATCTGGATAGCACCCGAGAACAACAACAGCTTCTCGGTCAGCGTGGTTTTCCCGGCGTCGGGGTGCGAGATGATGGCAAACGTGCGGCGGCGTTTGACTTGTTTTTCAATTTCGGTGAGAGCGTGAGGGGCAAGCATGTCTTCAAATCAAGAGGGACGTAACCCCCGATTATCGAGGACGGATGCGCCGTGGTGCCCGCCTCAGTCACGCATCGGGCAGCCTGACGAAGCGAGGCTGCTTCACCGTGTCGATGATTACATCCTCATTGAACATCGCGGCAGGGCGAACCCACAGCCCGCGCTCGCCATAGAGCGCGCGGTACAAGGTCATTGGCTCCAGTGTTTCACTGTGACGAACGGTGGCTATCACTTCATAGAGCAAGCCTTTGTAATGGCGATAGCGCCCGGTTGGCGTGGCGACGAGGGTCGGGAGTTCGGGATTCATGCCGCCGATTGTCGCCAGACTGAGGGGCAGTGGCGAGCGAATGGGACAATGCGCGATGCACCCCAAAGCCCTCCTCGACAACTGCGCCGAACTTCTCAGACAAGTCCTCAAATTCGATCACCCCGCCGATATGGTGCTCTCGCGCTATTTCCGCGAACTGCGCCTCGGTCCACGCGAACGCGCAACGCTGGCAGAGACGATCTACGGTGTCTTGCGCAAAAAAAACCTCTACACGTATCTGGCGCAACACGGCAGTGGGCCGCTGGAGCGACGGCTGGCCATACTCGGTTTCGACGCGGATCGCGACTTCCTGCTTGGAGCCTTGAGCGACCAGGAGAAAGACTGGTTGTCGCGTTGCGATCAGGTCCAGCCTGCCGACCTGATGGAAGTGCATCGACACAACCTGCCGGCCTGGCTGGTTGAGCCCATGAAGGCGCAGCTCGGCGACGACTTCTGGCCTTTGGTCGAAAGCCTCAATGCGCCAGCCGGACTCGACTTGCGGGTCAACACTTTTAAGGAAAAAAGGGCTGATGCGCAGAAGGAGCTTGCGCAGGCAGCTATTAAATCAATAGCGACTCCCTACTCCCCCTGGGGCTTGCGGCTGGCCAACAAACCCCAACTCGGCAAGCTTGATATTTTTACTCGTGGAGCGATTGAAGTTCAGGACGAAGGCTCCCAACTGCTTGCACTTTTGCTTGAGGCCAAACGCGGCGAGATGGTTGTCGATTTTTGTGCCGGTGCAGGCGGTAAGACGCTGGCCATTGGTGCGGCCATGCGCAGCACCGGCCGCCTGTACGCCTTCGACACGTCAGGCCACCGGCTGGAAGCCTTGAAACCGCGCCTGGCGCGCAGCGGCCTTTCAAACGTACATCCAGTGGCGATTGCCCACGAGCGTGATGACCGCATCAAACGCCTGGCCGGCAAAATCGACCGTGTTCTGGTCGATGCACCGTGCTCCGGTTTGGGTACCCTTAGACGCAACCCCGATCTGAAATGGCGACAAAGCCCCAAGGCCATCACAGAGCTGCGGGCCAAGCAGACGGCCATTTTGCAAAATGCAGCGCGCCTGTTGAAGCCTGGCGGTCGCCTGGTTTATGCCACCTGCAGTATTTTGCGGGAAGAGAACGAGGACATCGCCGAGGCATTTAGCGCAGCCAATTCCGATTTCCAGATTCTTGATGTCGCTCCCCTGCTGACCCACGCAGGCGTCGAGCAGGCTGACAGCTTGTGCAGCGGCCCATTTTTACGGCTGTGGCCGCACCGGCACCAGACCGATGGGTTCTTCGCGGCGGCATGGCAAAAAGCAGCTTGAGCTTCGCCTGCGAGGGCGACGATCTGGCGGCGGCACTCGGGGTCACGCATTGACCGTATGGCGAGGACAACGACGCGGCTTGCGACCGTCGTAGTTAGAAAGTGTCACTAAGTTCATAGCTTTTAGATGAACTTGACAGTTGTTAGGCGTTTTTTATCGCGTGATAAGGTCAATCTGGCGTTTTGACCGGGCCCGGTTTAGAATTGCGAGTTGAAGTTAAGGCGGCAATTGCTGCCAGTTTGTTTCAAGGACTTATATGATCGTTTTCGATGCCGCCCTCAATTGGCTGGCTCACGGCCTGGTTTCGGCGAGCTGGTGGCAAATCGCGCTGTACGCACTGGTCACCACGCACATCACTATTGCCAGCGTCACCATTTATCTGCACCGGCATCAGGCCCACCGCGCGATGGATTTACACGCCATCCCGAGTCATTTTTTCAGGTTCTGGCTTTGGCTGGGGACCGGGCAGGTCACCAAAGAATGGGTGGCTGTTCACCGCAAGCACCACGCCAAATGCGAGACGTTGGAAGACCCGCATAGCCCGCAGGCGCACGGCATTGAGACCGTATTCTGGAAGGGTGCGGAGCTGTATCGCGCCGAAACCAAAAACAAGGAAACCCTGTCGAAGTTCGGGCACGGCACGCCGAATGACTGGATTGAACGCAATCTCTACGACCGCTACAGCTGGCAGGGCGTGGGCTTGATGCTGATTTTGAATCTGGCCCTATTCGGTGCAGCCGGCTTGACGGTTTGGGCCGTGCAAATGGCCTGGATTCCCATTACGGCAGCCGGCATCATCAACGGCATCGGCCACTACTGGGGCTACCGCAACTTCGAGGCACCTGACGCCAGCACCAACATCTCTCCGTGGGGCATCATGATCGGTGGCGAGGAGTTGCACAACAACCACCACACTTACCCGACATCTGCCAAGTTCTCAGTCAAACCCTATGAGTTCGATATTGGCTGGGTCTATATCCGCGCGCTTGAGCATATTGGCTTGGCCAGCGTGAAAAAGGTGCCGCCCAAGCTCCAGTTTGGCAACATCCAGCCGGTGGCCGACGAGAAAACGCTAGAGGCGCTTATCGCCCACCGCTATGAAATGATGGCAGGCTACGCGCGGGAACTGCGCCGTGCAGGCAAGCGTGAAATCGAAGCCTTGCAGGCTCGCAAGGCCGATGTGTCGGTGCTGCGCGCGGCCAACCGCTGGCTTCACCGCGACGACGACAAGGTGCCGGATGCGGCCCGTTCGCACGTTGCACAGGCGAGGGCCGAACACCCGGTTCTCGACAAGATGGTCACCATGCGCGAAGAGCTTCGTCAAATGTGGCTCTCGACATCAGCGTCGCGCGAGCAGTTGGCGTCAGACCTGCAGGCATGGTGTCATCGTGCCGAGGAAAGCGGTATCGCCGCGCTGCAGGAGTTCTCAATGAAGCTGCGCGCCGCTCGCGCCTGATGCGGTTTGTGCTGTCACTTCAAAAGATTCACCCTGTATAGGCGCGGCCCCGGCTGAAGCACTTTGCATTCAGCCATATTGATCCCGGATTAAAAAGCCGCGCTGACTTGAGAAGTCAGCGCGGCTTTTTTTTATGGTAAGGCTCGACCATTCGCTTGCCCAGTCAGGCATCGTTTGCGAGAAAACGCTGACATACCGAAAGGCCAACCTGACCGACTTTCGCCAGGCAACGCTGCAGCCAGTCCGTTCGGGCGTAGCCGCCCCACAAACGACAGGCAACAAAAAGCCCGCTGGAACGCAGCGGGCTTTTTCTCTGGGCGTAGAGCCCGAAGACAAGCGAATTACTTCAGTTTGATTTCCTTGTACTCGACATGCTTGCGTGCCTTGGGATCAAATTTCATGATCAGCATTTTGTCGGGCGTGGTCTTTTTGTTTTTGGTGGTCGTGTAGAAATGACCCGTGCCGGCAGTCGATTCCAGCTTGATTTTCTCGCGTGCGCCTTTGGCCATGATCGCTCTCCTTAAACTTCGCCACGGGCGCGAAGATCAACCAAAACGGCATCAATGCCTTTTTTGTCGATCAAACGAAGACCGGCGTTGGTGATGCGAAGGCGCACCCAACGGTTTTCGGTCTCGACCCAGAAACGGCGGTATTGCAGGTTGGGCAAAAACCGGCGTTTTGTTTTGTTGTTGGCATGGGAAACCTTGTTTCCGACCATTGGGCCTTTGCCCGTTACCTGACAGACGCGTGCCATGAGCACTCTCCGGAAAAATTTATAAAGAGGGGCCTACGCGAGAAACGCGTTTGGGCGAAGCCTCGGATTATAGCCTGAAAGCCGGACAGATCGAACCCTGTACGGCTTGTGGCGCTTTCGCCGAGTGCTTGGCTTTCCTTGGGTCGGCCAAACAGCACATAAGGGCTGCATCCGCACACGGTCCCTTTTGAATTCAACTGCTCTGTTCAAGAAACCGCTGCGCGTCAAGGGCCGCCATACAGCCGGTTCCGGCGCTGGTGATGGCTTGTCGATAAACGTGATCTTGAACGTCGCCAGCCGCGAAAACACCCGGAACGCTTGTCATCGTGGCAAAGCCCTGGAGCCCGGATTTTGTGATGATGTACCCGTCTTTCATTTCCAGCTGACCGGCGAAAATATCGGTGTTGGGCTGGTGGCCAATCGCGATAAAACAGCCGTGAAGGCGCAGCTCCTGCGCGCTTGCGTCGAGCGTGCTTTTCAGCCGGACGCCCGTTACGCCGGACGTATCTCCGAGCACCTCGTCAAGGGTTTGGTGTAGCTTCAACTCGATCTTTCCGGCGGCGACTTTCTCGTGCAGCTTGTCAATCAAGATGGCTTCGGCCTTGAACTTGTCGCGCCGATGGACCAGCGTCACCTTGCTGGCAATGTTTGAAAGATAGAGCGCTTCTTCGACAGCCGTGTTGCCGCCACCAATGACGCAGACCTCTTGATCGCGGTAGAAAAAACCGTCGCAGGTCGCGCAGCCTGATACCCCACGCCCCATGAAGGCCGACTCGGACGGCAGGCCGAGGTATTTGGCCGAAGCACCTGTTGCAATGATGAGCGTGTCGCAGGAATAAACGCCGCTGTCACCGGTCAACGTAAAGGGCCGTTTCGAGAGATCAACCTGACCAATGTGATCGGAGACGATATCGGTATTGAAGCGTTCTGCGTGCTCCAGAAAGCGCTGCATCAGGTCTGGCCCCTGCACGCCTTGCGCATCGGCGGGCCAGTTGTCCACGTCGGTGGTGGTCATCAATTGACCGCCTTGGGCGATGCCGGTGATCAGCGTTGGATGCAGGTTGGCTCGTGCGGCGTAAACGGCGGCGGTGTAGCCAGCCGGGCCTGATCCAAGAATGAGAACTTTTGAATGTTTCATGGTGAAAACTAAGAAAGAACAAAGGCCGCTCGGGGTAGAGTCGGGATGGGTAAGTAAAAAAACCTAAAGCGTGAGCCAAAAACGGGCTGCAGGGTGAGGACCGCTTTTGGGGCTGTTCAATTGTAGGAAGCTGATGTTCGTTTCACTGCCAGTCGCAAAGCGGCTGGCAGGCATTCATAAAAAACTGGAGTTTTCATGGCGACGATTTTGTCCACGCTGGAGTTAATTCGCCGGGTTCCGCTTTTTTCAAAGTTGACATCCGAACAGGCTGAAGCCGTTGCCACCGCTGTGGTCAAACGCCGTTACAAGCGAGGCGACGAAATCGTTCAGCAAGGCAAAAAATCAGATGCCTTGACCATCATTTTGACCGGTCGCGCACGGGTCATCACGACGGATGACCGGGGCCGGGAAGTTATTTTGGCAACGCTGCAGCCTGGCGCTTATGTGGGCGAGATGAGCCTGATTGACGACCAGCCGCATTCAGCAACCGTGCGCGCCGATTTGCAGACCGACGTGCTGATTTTGGGTCGTCAGGAGTTTGCTCAGTGCTTGCCCGAAAACAGCTCTATGGCGTACGCAGTGATGAAAGGGCTGGTGCAGCGCCTGCGTCAGGCTGACCGGCAGATTGAGTCGCTCGCCTTGATGGATGTTTATGGCCGGGTAGCCCGTGCTCTTCTTGAATCTGCCACGGACGCAGATGCGGATGGCAATGCCGTGATCCGCGAGCGCGTTTCTCGCCAGGACTTGGCCAAGATGGTCGGTGCGTCGCGCGAGATGGTGAGCCGGGTTATGAAGTCGCTCGAAGAGCGCGGATTCATCGAGTCGCGCCCCGACGGCTCACTTGTGGTGCTGGCCCGCGATAACCAGGTATTGCTGGGCTAACCCATCTGGCCCAGCCTCACGCACGCCGCAGCACCAGTCTGTAGCACCAGTCTGTAGTGCCAAGCCCCACGCAAACTGTTGCGCTTCACTCCGTTTTTTCTGAAAACTGGCGGATTCACCACAGCCCGCACAGCCAGGTTGGCTATTTGCGCCTTGAGCGCCCCGAGAGCCTGCGCAACTGAACAACTGCGTTAAGCTCTTAAATGGCCTATGACTTACTCGCTTGACACCCTCAATTCCCGCAATCATCCGGGCGGCGCCGCACCAGTTGGCATCAAAAAATTTGCGCATGAGGTTTTCCTCGTACTGGGCTTGCTCGGGCTTCTCTTGTGGCTGGGATCCCTGCTCAGTTACTCGCCGCAGGATGTTGCCTGGTCCACGTCGGGCCAGGCCGATGTCCGGGCTGGGTCTGCGGCGGTCGCGCGCAACTGGGGCGGGCGACTCGGCGCATGGCTTGCCGATGGCAGCTACTTTCTGCTGGGTTTTTCTGTCTGGTGGGCGCTTGCCGCAGCATCGCGCGCGTGGCTGTCGTCGCTGGCCCGCTGGTTGCGCGGCGAGACCGTGGCCCCTGACCCTGCAGCGTTGGCGCATCGCGTCAAATTCTGGCTGAGCTTGCTGCTGCTGTTGGTGGCCAGTGCCGGCCTCGAATCGTCGCGCTTGTATCGCTATGAGATTTTCTTGCCCGGTCACGCGGGTGGTGCCATTGGCTACCTGTCTGGTTCATCGGGTGTCGGGTGGCTGGGATTTGTCGGTTCGGGCCTGACTTTTATCGCGCTGGGCGTGCTGGCGGTATCGGTCGTGTTCAACTTTTCCTGGGCGCAAGTTGCACTGCGTATTGGTGCCTGGGCTGACAACCTGATTGAATCGCGGCGTGAAAAGCGCGAGGTGGCTGAAGATCTGGCGATGGGCAAACTGGCGGCGCAACAACGCGAACAAACGCTGGTTGACGAGCGCATCGAAATCGAGGAGCAACATCCGGTGCCTGTGCTGATCGAGCCGACGCTGCTCGACGTTCCGAAAAGCGAGCGCGCTCGTAAAGAGCGCCAGAAGCCGCTTTTTACTGAAATGCCCGACTCCAAACTCCCGCAGGTCGATCTGCTTGACGGTGCGCTGCAGCGGCAGGAGAGCGTTGCGCCTGAAACGCTGGAGATGACCTCGCGCTTGATCGAGAAAAAGCTCAAGGACTTTGGCGTCGAGGTGCGCGTGGTTGCCGCTGCGCCCGGTCCGGTCATCACGCGCTATGAGATCGAGCCTGCCATCGGCGTCAAGGGTTCGCAGGTCGTCAACCTGGCCAAAGACCTGGCGCGCGCGCTCAGCCTGGTGTCGATTCGCGTCATCGAAACCATCCCCGGCAAAAATTTCATGGCGCTTGAATTGCCGAACGCCCGGCGGCAGTCGATCAAGCTCAGCGAGATTTTGGGCTCGCAGGTTTACAACGAAGCCAAGTCGCTGCTGACAATCGGTCTGGGCAAGGACATTGGCGGCAACGCGGTTGTGGCCGACCTCGCCAAAATGCCGCATTGCCTGGTCGCAGGCACGACGGGATCGGGCAAGTCGGTCGGCATCAACGCGATGATTTTGAGCCTGCTCTACAAAGCCGATGCGCGTGACGTGAGGCTGCTGTTGATTGACCCGAAGATGCTGGAGATGAGTGTCTATGAAGGCATTCCGCATTTGCTCTGCCCGGTCGTCACCGACATGCGCCAGGCTGCCCACGGCCTGAACTGGTGCGTGATGGAGATGGAAAAGCGCTACAAACTGATGAGCAAACTGGGTGTGCGCAACCTGGCCGGCTACAACGTGAAGATCGACGAAGCCAAGGCGCGGGGCGAATTTTTATACAACCCCTTCAGCCTGACGCCCGATCAGCCCGAGCCGCTGGAGCGTCTGCCTTACATCGTCGTGGTGATCGACGAACTCGCCGACCTGATGATGGTCGTCGGCAAAAAAATCGAGGAGTTGATTGCCCGGCTGGCGCAAAAGGCGCGCGCCGCCGGCATTCACCTGGTGCTGGCGACGCAGCGGCCAAGCGTTGATGTAATTACCGGGCTCATCAAGGCCAACATTCCCACGCGCCTGTCGTTCCAGGTGTCGAGCAAGATTGACAGCCGCACCATCCTTGATCAGATGGGTGCCGAGGCATTGCTGGGCATGGGCGACATGCTCTACATGCCCAGCGGCACGGGTTACCCGGTTCGGGTCCACGGCGCTTTCGTCAGTGACGATGAAGTACACCGCGTTGTCGCCTACCTCAAGCAGCAGGGCGAGCCCAATTACATCGACGGCGTGCTCGAAGGCGGCGTGGTCGATGGCGAGGGCGGCGATTTGGGTGGCGACCTGAGCGAGGGCGGCGGCGACAAAGACCCGATGTACGACCAGGCCGTCGAAGTGGTTTTGAAGAATCGAAAAGCCTCGATTTCGCTGGTGCAGCGACACCTGAAAATCGGCTACAACCGCTCGGCCCGCATGCTCGAAGAGATGGAAAAGGCAGGGCTGATTGGTGCCATGTCTGGCAGCGGGCAGCGCGATATTCTGGTGCCGGCCCGCGCCGAATAAGGGTCGGTCGCACGACTTTGCATCGCGGCGCAGCGCGTTTACTTGCGAGACATGTGGCGGGTGCAACCTTTTAGCGCGCGAGTCGCTCCAATTCGGGGTGATGAAATGCATCTCCCCGTTGTCCGTCCGCCGTTGCGCATGAGACGTTTACCTTCACTCCTCCCCATTTCCCCCGATTGGCCTGCCATGAACGCCCTAGCCCATTTTTCAACTTTCGCGTCCGTTGCCGCCCCGCGTCTGCGCGCGTCGCAGTGGTTTTTGGGCTTGCTCGTTGCTATTATTTCAGTAGCTTCCTACGCCCAACCAGTCGAGAGGGCGGGCCTTAATGCCCTTGAAACATTTGTAAAATCGACCAGCAGCGGACGCGCTGCATTCAGCCAGGTCGTGACCGGCCCGACCAAAGACGGCCAGGTCGGCAAAAGCAAAACATCCAGCGGCACCTTTGAATTCCAGCGGCCCAACCGTTTCAAGTTTGTTTACAAAAAACCGTTCGAGCAATCCATCGTCTCAGACGGGCAAACCTTGTGGCTGCACGATGTCGATTTGAGCCAGGTGACGTCGCGCAAGCTGTCGCAGGTGATGGGCGGCACACCCGCCGCAATCATCGCGTCAGCCGCCGACTTGAAGGCGCTGGAGGCCGACTTCACGCTAGCCGCGCTGCCTGACAAAGCCGGGCTGCAGTGGGTTGCGGCCACACCAAAATCAAAAGACGGGCCGTTGCAGCGCATCACAGTGGGTTTGCGGCAAGCCGCCAAAGGCACTGAGCTGGTTCAGCTTGAAATCCTCGACAGCTTTGGTCAAAATTCAGTGATGACTTTTACCGGCTTTGAGGTCAATCCGGCATTGAGCGCGGCCACCTTTGCATTCCAGCCGCCCGCCGGGGCCGATGTGATTCGGCAGTAAAAACCAGCTCTCAAAACC
>JANOOO010000389.1:0-2088 GCA_031421375.1 Polaromonas sp. | reverse complement strand
CCCGGCGGTTCGTTGGCCACCGGCACTTTCCATTCGTGCGACGGCGTCAGGTCTTCCTCAATGCTCAGGTCAGTCACCCAGCGCTGCGCCACAAACATGCAGACCGTGCCGCTGACCGCCGCAATCACCAGCCCGGTCTGCAGCGTGGCAACCGTGGCGACCTGGCCCCACAGCGCCGCGCCGGTCGCGCTGGCCCCCATGATGGCCATCTGGAACATCGACATGCCGCGTGCGCGCACCCAGTCGGGCAGCGCGAGCTGCGCCGACACGCTGAGTGAATTGGCGCTGGTGATCCAGGCCATGCCGTTGAGCAGCATCGCCGGAACCGCCACATACAGATTCGGCGCAAAAGCCATCACCGCCATTGACGCTGATTGCAGCAGCATGGCGCGCATCACCAGCACGTCACGCGGCATCGCCTGGCGCAGCCTCGGCAGGTATATCGCCGCGACGATGGCACCCGAGCCCATCGCCGCCAGCAGCATGGTGAATGCGCTGGCGTCGCCGCCTTCGAGATTGCGTGCCACCAGCGGCAGCAGTGCCAGCAGCGCCGTCGAGTGAAAAAAGAAGATCGCCACGCGCAACAGCACCGCCCGCAGCCGCGCCGACTGGCGCACAAACTGCACGCCGACGCGCATCGCGCTGATGAGTTTTTCGCGGCCGAGCGGGCTCGGCACATGGTCGCGCCGCCAGCGCATGATGACGAAGCCCGCCATCACCGACAGCACCGCGTTCAGCACAAACACCCAGGCCGTGCCGGCCGAGGCGATCAGCGCACCGGCCACCAGCGGGCCGATGATGCGCGAGGCGTTCATGGCGATGCCGTTGAGTGCCAGCGCGGCGGGCAGCTGCGGGCGCGGCACCAGCTCGGGAACGATGGCGGCGAACACCGGCCAGCGCATCGCCAGGCCGATGCCGTTGAAAAAGGTCAGCGCCAGCAGCAGCGGCGGCGTCATCGCATTGAAGACGACGGCCAGGCACAGCAGCACGGCGACGCCGGCGATCCAGAACTGCGTGATGATGAAAAAGCGCCTGCGGTCAAGGATGTCGGCCATCGCGCCGCTGGGCAGACCGAGCAGAAATACCGGCAAGGTCGAGGCCGACTGCACCAGCGCGACCCAGATCGGCGAAGTCGTCATTGAGGTCATCAGCCAGGCACCTGCGACGTCGCTCATCCACATGCAGATGTTGGCGGTCAGCCAGGTACCCCACAGCATGCGATACACCGGCAGCTTGAGCGGGCCCCAGGCTGTCAGGTGAGCGGCGACCGGCTTGGCGGGGTCGATTCGACTGGCAGACTCTTCGGTCATCGGTTCACTGTATCAGCGCGCCGGTTCGATGGGGCTGTCGCGCAGGCCGAAGCGCGCGTCGGCGCTATCCGGCAGTTTTTCCAGCGTCCACTGGCGGTTGTGGAAGGCTGCGACGGCAGGCCGGTGCGCAATCGAAACCAGGCCGCCGCCAGCGGCTGCGACCTGCGCCTGCAGCTTCTCGTAAAGCGTTTTTTCAGCCGCTTCGTCGAGTGCGCTCGTGGCCTCATCGGCCAGCACCCAGGCCGGCTTTTTCAGCAGCACTCTGGCAATCGCCAGGCGCTGCTGTTCGCCACCTGAGAGCTTTTGCGTCCAGGCGTCGTGGTCGTCGAGCCGGCTGCCGAGTTGCGGCAGCAGCGCGTCGTTCAGCGCCTGCTTCAACGCGTCGTCGCTGTACTGTGCGGCGGGATCGGGGTAGGCTAGAGCATCGCGCAGCGGGCCGTCGGGAAAGTAGGGCCGCTGCGGGATGAACATGGTTCCCGCAGGCAATTGCGCGCGGCCCGTCGCAAACGGCCAGATGCCGGCGAGTGCGCGAAACAGCGTTGATTTGCCGCTGCCCGATGGCCCCTTGATCAACACGCGGTCACTGGCGTCGGCGCGCAATGCCACGTCCGCCAGCAGCGTCGCGCCAGTGGGCAGTTTCAGGTCCAGGCCGCTGGCTGCCAGCGCACCGGCAAGCGGCAAGGGTAGGTCGGTAGCTATCGAATTAATAGCTGTTTGCGCCCGTGTTTGTTGGGCTAGAGCACTCATATTGTCTTCAAAGCTGGTCAAACGGTCGGTT
>JANOOO010000388.1:0-3147 GCA_031421375.1 Polaromonas sp. | reverse complement strand
GAAGCAAAGCATCTACCGCTTCCGGCGCGCCGAGCCGCAGATTTTTCGCGCAGCGCAAGCGTTTGTGCGGGACGGGCTTGGGGGCGATCTGCTCGCCTGCGACCACACGCGCCGCAACGCCCCCGAGGTGATTGAAGCCGTCAACAGCGTGATGGCGCAGGCTGCCAGTGCCGACGGCTATGACGGGTTTAGAGCGCACACGACGGACAGCCGCGGGCCGGGGGCGGTCGTCCGGCTTCAGCCGATTGCGCGCACTGAAAAGCCCACCACGCCAGCCGACGCGCTCTGGCGCGACAGCTTGACGACTCCGCGCGAGTTGCCTGAAGAAACCCTGCGCACGCACGAGGCGCGGCAGGCCACAGCCTGGATTGCCGCGCAGGTAGCCGCTGGTGCCAGACCCGAGAAAATGATGATCCTGTCGCGCAAGCGCAGCGGCCTGCTCCCCATGCAGGAGGCGCTGCGGGCGCTGCACATCCCGGCGCAAATCGGCGAAAAAACCGGGCTCATCGAGCGCTGTGAGGTGCAGGACATCGTGGCACTGGTCGATGCGCTGTGCTCGCCCCGGCACGATTTGTCGCTGGCGCGTGTACTTCGCTCGCCGCTGTTTGCGCTTGATGATTCGGCTTTGGTCGCGCTCGCGCTGATGCAGCGCGAACGGGCACTTCCGTGGTTCGACTTGCTACAACAAACGGAGCTGCTTGCGACCGACCTGATTGGGCTGGGAGCCATTTTGATGCGATGGAAGGGCTGGGTTGATGCCTTGCCGCCGCATGACGCGCTGCAGCGCATCTATGACGACGGCGACGTGCTGGCGCGCTTTGCCGCCGCCGCGCCGCTGACCCAGCGCAGCGCTGTGCTCGCCAACCTGCGCGCCTTGCTGTCAGTCGCCATGGAGCTCGATGGTGGCCGCTACCTGACGCCTTACCGCTTCGTGCGGCTGATGAAGGCAGGCGGCACGCTGGTGCCCGCCACGCTCGATGCCAGCGCGGTGCGGCTGCTGACGATTCACGGCGCGAAGGGACTGGAGGCCGACACCGTGCTGCTGCTCGACACCGACACACCCGAGCGCGCCGCCGAGAGCATGGGCGTGTTGATCGACTGGCCGGGCGCATCAAGGGCACCCGAGCGATTTGTTTTTTTGCTCAGCGAGAGTCGGCCTTCGGCGTGCGCAGCCGGGCTGCTGGCCAGCGAGCAGCAGGCGCGCCGCCGGGAAGAGCTCAATGCGCTCTACGTCGCCATGACGCGCGCGCGCAGCACGCTTGCCGTGTCGTCCATCGTGCCGCACCGTGATGCGGGCGCGAGCTGGTGGCAGCGGCTGTCAGTGACGGCAACCGAAGTGGCGCGAACGATGCCGCCTGTCGGCATCGACGCGGGTTTGCGGCCGACCCATGCGACTCCTGCAGATGGCAACTTCAATCTGCCGACGCTGCCGCAGTTGCCGCAGTTGCCCGTCACGTCGCCTGTGCCGGCCAGCGGTGCAGGGCCGACCAGTCCCAGCGATGACCCCGCCGCCCGGCGCATTGGTCTCGCCATGCACCGGCTGCTCGAATGGGGCGGCGCGGTATCGACTGCGCAATGCGCGGCAGTCGCCCGTGAATTCGCGCTCAGCCCGGCCGAGGCGCAGCAGGCCGCAGACCTGGCCCGGCGCATTTTTACCGGCGACGGCGCGTGGGCGTGGGTGCCTGAGCGCCTGGGCTGGCAGGGCAATGAGGTTGAAATGCTGCATGACGGGCAGTTGCTCCGGCTTGACCGGCTGGTGCAGCGCATCGATGCCGGGAACGAAGGCCACTGGTGGGTGCTCGACTACAAATCGGCTTTCACACCTGCGCTGCAACCCGGCCTGCTGGCCCGGATGCAGCAGTACCGCGCGGCAGTGCAACAGGCTTATCCGGGTGCAACTGTGCAGGCCGCATTCCTGACCGGGCAGGGTGGGGTGGTGCGGGTGCCGACTAGCGCCTGAGCGACGAGCGGCTAGCGACGTTCATAAAAGATCAACAGCGCTGCCCAGCGGATGGGAAAATACGGCACATCATTTTTCGATTTCAAGCCGGCACAAACCAGGGTGCCGGCGAACACGGACTTTTCTTGAACGCCTCCCCCACGCCCCCTTTTGCCGTTTCATCCGCACCTGCCGCCCCGCCGAATTCAGTGGCTTCCCGCGAAGCGCCGCCCGGCCCGTCGGCTGCGTCTGCCAGGCGCGTCGTCGTGATCGGCTCCGGCCCGGCCGCACTGATGGCCGCCGAGGTGATTGCCAAAGCCGCTGACTTGACGGTCGAGATTTACGATGCCATGCCTTCGGTAGGCCGCAAGTTCTTGCTGGCCGGAAAAGGCGGGCTGAACCTCACGCATTCCGAGCCCGCCGACGCGTTTTTAAGCCGGTACGCGGAACGCCGCGATGTGCTTACGCCGCTGCTTGCTGCTTTCGGCCCTAACGAGCTGCGGGCCTGGGCCGACAGCCTTGGCGGCGAAACCTTTGTCGGCAGCTCCGGCCGGGTGTTTCCCAAAGCGATGAAGTCTTCGCCCCTGCTGCGTGCGTGGCTGCATCGCCTGAGCAGCGCCGGTGCGCGCTTTTTCATGCGCCACCGCTGGCTGGGTTGGGACGACGCAGGCAGCCTTCGATTCGCCACGCCGGGCGGCGAGGTTTTGGTGCAGGCCGACGCCGTGGTGCTGGCCCTTGGCGGCGCGAGCTGGTCGCGCCTGGGCTCCGATGGCGCCTGGGTGCCGCTGCTGGTGCAGCGCGGCGTGCCGGTCGTGCCGCTGAAGCCCGCAAACTGCGGCTTCGATGTCGGCGTGTTGGCGAGCGACCCGCTTGCTGCAATGGAAACACGGCGCGAATTTTTTCGCGAGCTTGTCGGCAAAGTCCCGTCAACCGAGTCCGGCTGGACTACGCATTTTTCCAGCCGCTTCGCTGGCCAGCCTTTCAAATCGGTCGCGCTTCATTTCACCGATTCGACAGGCCGCAGCTTCAGTCGCAAGGGTGAGTTCGTGGCGACGGCAAGCGGCGTTGAAGGCAGCCTGATCTACGCTGCTTCGAGCCTGCTGCGTGATGAGATCGAGGCCAAAGGCAGCGCGACGTTTCAGCTCGATCTGTTGCCAGGCAAATCGGCTGAGCAGGTGCTGGTCGAGCTGCGACACCCACGCGGCTCG
>JANOOO010000387.1:0-1588 GCA_031421375.1 Polaromonas sp. | reverse complement strand
TTGACCAGCGTGCTGAACGCATTGCCGTCGAGCGGCTTGGGGTTCTTTTTGTCGCGGCCCATGGTCCAGGGGCCGACCAGCGCGGGTTCGGCCTCGCCATCCTTGATCATCGCAACAGCCCAGCCGTCGTCGTCTTCATTTTTGATGACGCGGGCCGTCCAGCCGTCGCCGCACCACAGACGGGGCTCTTGGGTGGGGCGGTCGGGGTCGGGTGATGAAAACATGCAAAATCCTAAAAATTTATGGTTAATCGGGCTGCAGCCCAGCATTCACGGGCTCAAGCAGCTCCTTATTTAATAGCGACAGGTTTACTCGCAGGCAGCAGTTACTCGCTGATCTCGAACTGCGCCTCGCCCAGGTAGCGGTCCGGGCCGAGCGCCGCCGTCAGTGCAGCGGCTTCGGCCTGCTGCCATTGCGTGAAGATTTCCTGCTGCTCGGGGCTGAGCACATCTTCAGCCGGTGACTCGCCATAAATCGCCACCAGTCGGCGGTAGGCCGCATGAACCGGCAACACCAGGCCGGCATCGCCCAGCGCGTCGTCAAGCGCGCGCCTGAAGCGCTGCTCGGCCGCACGCACCTGCTCGGGCGTGGACTCGTCTTCGGTGAACAGGCGCAGTGTGTAGCTCATGCGGTCAAGGCGCTTTCAAGGCTGGCGTGGCTGCAGCCGGGGCTGGGTTCAATCCGGCTTCGACCCGTGCGATGCGCCTGTCGATGCGGGCCACCTCGCCCGGCTGACCGCCCTGCCCGGCCAGCTTGCGCTGCACGCCCAGCCAGGCCAGCAGCGGTCGGCGCCAGCCCTGGGCCGATGCGGCTTCGACCGCTTGATTAACCACAGCCGGGCTGGCGCGCCCGGCCTGCAACAGCACCCCGGCCGCAAGCAGTTGCGACAGCGCATCGCTGGATGCAGGCAGCGCCGAGCCGCCTGCCGCGACGGCGCGCTGGGCTTCGGGCAGCAGCGGTGCGCTCGTCGGCGTCGCCCGCCCGCGCAGGTAGTCGGCATAGGCGTGCTGGGCCGGTGTGGCGTCGAGGCGCAGCGGATCAAAGCCGGCGCAGGGCTCAAACACCAGGCTGGCAACGCGGTTGGCGCACTGCGCGAGTTCGGCATTGGCCAGGCCGTCGGCGCGGCCACTGCGGCTGAGCAGGCCTCTAGCGCGGGCCATCTCGGCGACTTCGACGCGGGTGTTGCCTTCGAGGTAAGCCGCAGTGGCGCGATCCAGCGCGCTTTTGGCCTCGAATGGCCAGTCGGGCTGTTTCGGGCCGCTGGCGCAGGCGGTGAGAAGCAGCGCAGCGCACAGGGCAACCGGAAGTCGCAGACCCTCACCCCTGCCCTCTCCCGGGGGGAGAGGGAGAAAAGCGGGCTCGGCCGCCCTGGCCTGCGCCTGTCCAACGGAGAGACGAAGGCAAGCGGGCTGCTCGCCTCCGGCCTGAGATCGCAATGAAGGGCTTGTCATGGCAGCTTGATCTCCGCGCCCTGCGGGTCCTTGGCGAACGGCCATTTGCGGGCGATGTCGCTGATCAATGCATCGACTTTTCGCAGGCTGGACTCGACCTCGCCGCGCAGCGCGCCCAGGTCCGCGCTGGCGTCCTT
>JANOOO010000386.1:0-3767 GCA_031421375.1 Polaromonas sp. | reverse complement strand
CTCGGCTCGGCCGATATGCAGTTCGTTGAAAAGGCCGGCTGGATTGCCCGCTTCGACGTGAATTACCACATCGGTGTTGATGGCATCTCGCTGTGGTTTGTGCTGCTCACGGCCTTCATCAATCTGGTCGTCATCATCGCCAGCTGGGAGGCCATCACCTCGCGCGTCAGCCAGTACATGGCGTCGTTCATGATTTTGAGCGGCCTGATGATCGGCGTTTTCAGCGCACTCGACGGCTTGTTGTTCTACGTTTTCTTCGAGGCCACGCTGATTCCGATGTACCTCATCATCGGCATCTGGGGTGGTCCGAACAAAATTTACGCCGCCTTCAAATTTTTCCTGTACACCCTGCTCGGCTCGCTGTTAATGCTGGTCGCGCTGATTTTTCTCTACAACAAATCGGGCGGCAGTTTCGACATCCTGACCTGGCATGCGTTGCCGCTGGGCGGCACCACGCAGACCCTGCTGTTTTTTGCGTTTTTCGCGGCCTTCGCAGTCAAGGTGCCGATGTGGCCAGTGCATACCTGGCTGCCCGACGTTCACGTCGAAGCCCCGACCGGCGGCTCGGCGGTGCTGGCGGCCATCATGCTCAAGCTCGGGGCCTACGGCTTTCTGCGCTTTTCTATGCCGATCACGCCTGACGCGTCGCACGAGTGGGCCTGGCTGATGATCGCGCTGTCGCTGATCGCCGTTATTTATGTGGGCCTGGTCGCGCTGGTTCAGCAGGACATGAAGAAGCTTGTTGCTTATTCGTCGGTCGCCCACATGGGCTTCGTCACATTGGGGTTCTTCATTTTCAACGACCTCGGCGTGGCCGGCGGCATCGTGCAGATGATCGCGCATGGTTTCGTCTCGGGCGCCATGTTCCTGTGCATTGGCGTGCTTTATGACCGCGTGCATTCGCGTGAGATCGCCAGCTACGGCGGCGTGGTCAACACCATGCCAAAGTTCGCGGCGTTTGCCTTGCTCTTTGCAATGGCCAACGCCGGGCTGCCCGGCACAGCCGGTTTCGTCGGCGAATGGATGGTCATTCTCGGTGCGGTCAAGTTCAATTTCTGGATTGGCTTTGCCGCCGCCACCGCACTGATCTTCGGTGCCGCCTACACCTTGTGGATGTTCAAGCGCGTCTATCTGGGGCCGGTGGCGAATGCCGATGTCAAGGCATTGAAAGACATCAACAGCCGCGAGTTTTTGGTGCTGTCCATGCTGGCCATCGCGGTGCTGGTGATGGGGATTTATCCCAAGCCGTTTACCGACGTGATGGACGCCTCGGTGGCCGAGCTGCTCCGGCATGTCGCCATCAGCAAATTAAATTGAGCAAAGACGCCAGATGATTGACAAACTTTCCTGGGTCGCGGTTTATCCCGAACTGCTGCTGCTGGTGATGGCCTGCGTGATTTTGCTGGTCGATCTGGCCGTCAAGTCGCCGCAGCGCACATTGACTTATTTTCTGACGCTCGCCACGCTCGCGGTGGTGGCGGTCATGGAAGCGTTTTATGCGATGAGCGGCGACACGTATTACGGCTTCGGCAACATGGTCGTGGTCGATCCGATGGGCGGCTGGCTGAAGTGTTTTTCAAGCGTTGCGCTGATGGTCACGTTGGTCTATGGCAGGCCCTATGCGGGCGACCGCGGCATGCTGGGCGGGGGGGAGTTTTTCACGCTCTCGCTGTTCGCGCTGCTTGGCATGTTCGTGATGATCTCGGGCCATAACTTCCTGGTCCTTTACATGGGGCTGGAGTTGCTGACACTGTCGAGTTACGCCTTGGTCGCGCTGCGCCGCGACGACGCCACAGCCACCGAGGCGGCCATGAAGTATTTCGTGCTCGGCGCACTGGCCTCGGGCTTTCTGCTTTATGGCCTGTCGATGCTCTACGGTGCTACCGGCTCGCTTGATCTCAACGAGGTTTTCAAGGCGATTGCCAGCCGCCAGGTCAAGCATCAGGTGCTGGTGTTCGGTCTGGTCTTTATCGTCGCCGGTCTGGCCTTCAAGCTCGGTGCCGTGCCTTTTCACATGTGGCTGCCCGATGTGTACCAGGGCGCACCGACGGCGGTCACGCTGCTGATTGGTGCCGCGCCCCAGCTCGCCGCATTTGCCATCTGCATCCGCCTGCTGGTTGAGGGATTGCTGCCGCTGGCCATCGACTGGCAGCAGATGCTGGCGCTGATGGCCATCGGCTCGCTGCTGGTTGGCAACCTGGCGGCGATTGCGCAGCGCAACCTCAAGCGCATGCTGGGTTTTTCGACCATCTCGCAAATGGGATTTTTATTGCTCGGCCTGATGGCCGGGGTGGTTAACGGAAACCAGATGAACACCGAGTCAGCCTACAGCGCGGCCATGTTTTACGTCGTGACCTATGTACTGACCACGCTGGCCGCTTTCGGCATCATCATGCTGCTGGCGCGCGCCGGGCATGAGTCTGAAGAAATTTCCGATCTGGCCGGCTTGAATCAGCGCAGCCCGCTGTACGCCGGCGTCATGGCGATTGCCATGTTCTCGCTGGCCGGTCTGCCGCCGCTGGTTGGCTTTTACGCCAAGCTCGCGGTGCTGCAAGCGCTGATTTCGGCCTCGCAAACCGGCGCACTGGTGCTGGCGGTTTTCGCGGTGTTGATGTCGCTGGTTGGTGCTTTTTATTACCTGCGCGTGGTCAAGGTGATGTACTTCGACGCGCCGACGCCCACCAACAACCAGCCGATTTCAGCACCGGCGGATGTCCGAATCGTGTTGGCGACCAACGGGGCGTTGATCCTGATTCTCGGCGTGATGCCTGGCGGGCTTATGACGCTGTGCGCGCAGTCGATTAGCAGCATCGTGAAGTCGCTGGGCGTGTGAAGTCGTGATGCAGGGTGCAGCTGAATCTCTGCGCAGCGCGAGCGCCCTTGGCTGAGTTCCCGCACCTCGCCGAGATCCAGGTCAGCACCGAGCAAGTGCTGCGTGGGCACTTTCTGGATGTTCGCCGGGACCTGGCCCGCCTGCCCGATGGCAGCACGGCCTCGCGCGAGTACGTGGTCCATCCCGGCGCAGTGATGATCGTCGCCCAGCTTGCCGACGGCCAGCTGGTGCTAGAGCGCCAATATCGCTACCCGATGCAGGCCGTGATGATTGAGTTTCCGGCCGGCAAGCTCGATGCAGGCGAAGACACCTGGGCCTGTGCTCAGCGCGAGCTACTTGAAGAAACCGGCTACAGAGCCGCCGAGTGGGCGAGGGCGGGCGTGCTGCACCCGGTGATCTCCTACTCCACGGAATTCATCGAGGTCTGGTTTGCGCGTGGGCTGGTTCAGGGCGAGCGCACGCTCGACGCGGGCGAATTCCTCGACGTGTTCACCGCCACGCCTGGTGAATTGCTCGGCTGGTGCGCCAGCGGTGCGGTCACTGATGCCAAAACCCTGACCGGCATGTTGTGGTTGCAAAACGTCTCGAACGGCAACTGGCCGCTTGACTGGCGGGCTGTTTCAGCGAGACTATCTTGTACTCAAGTTACGTCGGAGCTAAAAGACGCGGTTTTATGTGCCGGATAGCATGCAACACCACACTAGACAGTCAGGTCGCCACCACCAGCGGAAAACTGGCACGCAAACCGTCAGGGCCGAGCGCAAATGGTGCGGTAAGCAGATCGCGGTCGGCCGTGCTTAAACCGCGCCACAAAAAATCACGGGCGTTGCTGGGGTCGTCCGCGACATACAGCTGGGTCGTCAGCAGGTCACGGCGGCCGAGCTTGACCTTCACATGAATATGCGGTGTGCGGCCGCTATAAGCCACCGGCCGG
>JANOOO010000385.1:0-2965 GCA_031421375.1 Polaromonas sp. | reverse complement strand
TGCGACGTCGGCAGCGACGAGCAGATCACGCAGATGTTCACCGACCTGGCCCAAACCTGGCCCGCTTTCGACGGCTTCGTTCACAGCATCGGTTACGCGCCACGCGAAGCAATTGCCGGCGACTTTCTTGAGGGGCTGTCGCGCGAAGGCTTCAAGATTGCCCATGACATCAGCGCCTACAGCTTCCCGGCCATGGCCAAGGCGGCGCTGCCCTACCTGAATCCGAAGTCGTCGCTGCTGACCTTGACCTACCTGGGTGCCGAGCGCACGGTGCCCAACTACAACACCATGGGCCTGGCCAAAGCCAGCCTTGAAGCGTCGGTGCGCTACCTCGCTGAGTCGCTGGGCAGCAAGGGCACGGGCATGCGCGCCAATGCGATCAGCGCCGGGCCGATCAAAACGCTCGCGGCCAGCGGCATCAAGGGCTTCGGAAAAATTTTGAGCGTGGTGGCCGAGGTCTCGCCAATTAGGCGTAACGTGACCATCGACGATGTCGGCAACGTCGCCGCGTTTTTACTCAGCGATCTGGCCGCTGGCGTCACGGCCGAAGTCACGCATGTCGATGGCGGCTTCAGCCAGGTTGTCGGCGGTATTGCCGAATCGTCGGCGGCCTGACGCAGACTCGCCAGCAGGGACGAATCGCTATAATTTTAATAGCCTCTTGCGCCCGTCCGGTCTGGTAGATCGGCTTGAAACGCTTAAATTTTTAATGATTTCACTCAACCTCAACACCACCATGCGCGTCAAAAACAAATCCATCATCGTGACCGGCGCCGGCAGCGGCATTGGCGAGGGTATTGCGCGGCGGCTTGCGGCTGAAGGCGCGCAGGTTCTTGTCAATGACATCAACGTCGCCCTGGGCGAGAGCGTCGTTGCAAGCATCGTCAAAGCCGGTGGAATCGCTTCGTTTTTTGCCGCCGATGTGACAAAGTCGGCCGACGTGAAAGCGCTGGTCGCTGCCGCCGTCGAGCGTTACGGCAAGCTCGACGTGATGGTCAGCAACGCCGGCTGGACACACCGCAACCAGAGCGCGCTCGACGTGAGCGAAGACGATTTCGACAAGTGTTATGCCATCAACGTCAAAAGCATTTACCACGCAACCATTCACGCCACGCCGGTGTTTCGCGCGCAGGGCGGCGGCGTTTTCATCAACATTGCCTCGACCGCGGGCGTGCGTCCCCGGCCCGGCCTGACCTGGTACAACGGCTCCAAAGGCGCAGTCATCACCACATCGAAATCGCTGGCAGCCGAACTCGGCCCCGACAATATTCGCGTCAACTGCATCAACCCGGTTTTCAACCCCGACACCGGTTTATCGACTGCATTTGCAGGCGGCCCGCTTGATGAAGAACGCAAGGCGCGCTTTCGGGCCGGTATCCCGCTCGGCCGGTTTTCGACCGCGCTCGACGTCGCCAACGCCGTGCTGTATCTGGCCAGCGACGAGGCTGACTTCATCAGTGGTGTTTGTATTGAGGTCGATGGTGCGCGCTGCGTCTGAATCAGCATCGGCGAACAAACCCGCACCGCGAAAATCATTGAGGACGATGGAGTAAATTGACCGTTTCGGTCGTCTCTTCGGCCTGCCCCTCATGCTAGACAAAATCATCCCCCTCGCCGACATTCGCTACGCAGCACGCACGCCTTATGTGCCCGCCGATGCGCCCTCGCCGACCGGCCTGCTCAGCGACACGCTGGCGCGGCCGCTGCGCGACCTGCGCATCAGCGTCACCGACCGCTGCAACTTCCGCTGCAGCTACTGCATGCCCAGCGAGGTGTTCAACAAAGACTACGCGTTTTTGCCGCAGACCTCGCTGCTCAGTTTTGAAGAGATCACGCGGCTGACGAAGGTGTTTGTTGCGCATGGCGTCGAGAAAATCAGGCTGACTGGTGGCGAGCCGCTGCTGCGCAAGCACCTCGAAGTGCTGATCGAGATGCTGGCAAAACTGCAAACGCCTGCAGGCAAGCCGCTCGATATCACGCTGACCACCAACGCCTCGCTGCTGGCGCGCAAGGCGCAATCGCTGAAAGATGCCGGCCTGCAGCGCGTGACTGTAAGCCTCGACGGCCTGGACGACGCTACTTTTCGCCGCATGAACGACGTGGACTTTCCGGTGGCCGATGTACTCAAAGGCATCGAGGCGGCGCAAAAAGTCGGGCTGGCACCGATCAAGATCAATATGGTCGTCAAGCGTGGCACCAACGACTCTGAGATCGTGCCGATGGCGCGGCACTTTCGCAATTCGGGCGTGGTCCTGCGTTTTATCGAGTACATGGATGTGGGTGCCACCAACGGCTGGCGCATGGACGAGGTGCTGCCCTCCAAGCAGGTCATTGAACGCCTCAACGCCGAATTTCCGCTGTCGGTGATCGACCCAAACTACCTCGGCGAGACCGCCGAGCGCTGGCGCTACAACGATGGCGCAGGCGAGGTCGGCGTGATCAGCAGCGTGACGCAGGCTTTTTGCAGCGATTGCAACCGGGCCAGGCTTTCGACCGAGGGCAAATTGTTTTTATGTCTGTTCGCCAGTGGTGGCCATGACTTGCGTGCGCTGCTGCGCGGCGATTACAGCGACGCACAAATTTCTTCGGCTGTGGCCCATATCTGGCAGGGTAGAGACGACCGTTATTCGGAATTGCGCGCCGCATTGCCGGCAGATCAGTCGCCCGCATCTGACGGATTAAAACGCGTCGAAATGAGCTACATAGGTGGCTAGATTGCCCCCACGGTCGTTCGCTTCGCGTAACTCCCTGCCCCCCGAGGGGGCCGCTGCGCCTGCGGCCCGGCAAAGCCGGTTCCGCGGCCCCTGCTGGAATGGGGGGCACTTTCTTACTCGCTCTCCCTCCGGGAGAGGGCGGGGGCTTCAAGCTGCGGCTCCAGAAGCGCCTGCGCGCTTCTGGACAGCGTGAAGAAGGGCGGGCTCAGCCCGACCAGCGGTCTGCAAGACAGGGCTCCCCGCTATTGTTC
>JANOOO010000384.1:0-2053 GCA_031421375.1 Polaromonas sp. | reverse complement strand
AAAACCGTCGCCGTGGGCGTCATCACCGAGCTGGTTGAGGGCGATGTGTACCACTGGGGTGCCTTGATGGCGGGGGCCTTGCTGGGCTCCCTGCCAGTGGCCATCATTTATTCATTCTTCGTCGAGTACTACGTCTCTGGCTTGACTGGCGCGGTGAAGGAATAGACGCTACCGATGTCACCGGGGTACGGGAAGCTCGACGGGCATTGGGTGCCAACGAGATGTCTAAACTGCCGGGCCTCTTGCTCCCTCCCCTTCCGGGGGAGGGCTGGGGTGGGGGCAGTTTGCGCACAAACCCTCGAAATCCAGCGCCGCACATCGACCCCCATCCCCGCCTTCCCCCGGAAGGGGAAGGAGTAAATCCAGAACCAGCACGCGGACATGCTCAAGCTCGTAACCGCACAAACCATGCAAGCCAAACCAGCCTTAAGCCCAATAAACACGGGCGCAATCAGCTATCAAATCAATAGCGACCGGCTTGCATGACCCACCTGCTTGCAATCGACTGGGGCACCTCATCGCTACGCGGCGCACTCATCGCAGAAAACGGCTCCGTATCGGACGAGCGCTCCTTCCCGCGTGGCATCCTGAGCGTCGCGCCTGGCGAGTTCGCGGCGGTTTTCGCGCAGTGTTTCGGCGACTGGATGAAACCCGGCACGCTGTGCCTCATCTCAGGCATGGCAGGCAGCCAGCAGGGCTGGGTCGAAGCGCCCTACTGCCCCTGCCCGGCCGGCTTCGCCGACATCGCGGCGCATCTAGCCTGGATAGACCACGCAGGTCCGGGACGCATCGCCATCGTGCCGGGCCTGAGCATCGATGCAGGCGGCAGCCCCGACGTGATGCGCGGCGAAGAAACGCAGGTGTTCGGCGCGCTCGCGCAACTTGATCTGCTTGATGCCGTGATCGTCCTGCCCGGCACACACAGCAAATGGGTCACGGTCCAAGCCCGCCGCATCACGCACTTCTCGACCTGGATGACCGGCGAGTTCTACGCACTGCTGCGCCAGCATTCGATTCTTTCGCGCACGCTCCCCGCCGCCGCGACCGCGCACGAAGCGGCGGCCTTCGAGCAAGGCGTGGCACGCGCATTGAGCGGCGAAGGCCTGCTGCACACCGCCTTCAGCACGCGCACGCTGGCGCTGTTCAAACGCATGGAGGCACCGGCACTGGCGAGCTATCTGTCGGGTCTGGTCATCGGTGAAGAACTGCGCGGGCAGAGCCTGGCGCGCGGCAGCCAGGTCGTCATCGTTGGCGCGCCTGAGCTGAGCGCGCGTTACGCGCAGGCGCTCGGGCTGCTCGGCGTTGCGTGCCGCACCCCCGCCAGCAACGCGACCTGGGCCGGGTTGCGGGCGATTGCGAATACGGTTCGACCCGCCTGAAACGCATCGCAAGTCGATACAAAATGCCCACATGACCCCTCACGAAAAATTCGGCCGCGCGCTGCGCACCCTGCCACTCGTCGCCATCCTGCGCGGCATCACGCCCACTGAGGCCGTGCCGGTCGGGGCGGCGCTGGTCAGTGCAGGCTGGTCGCTAATCGAAGTGCCGCTCAATTCACCGGACCCGCTTGCCAGCATTGCCGCGCTTGCGCACGCTTTCCCCGACGCGCTGATCGGTGCCGGCACGGTGCTCAAGGTCGAGCAAGTGCGCGAGGTACACGCAGCCGGCGGCGAGCTGATCGTGTCACCCAACTTCAACGCCGCCGTCGTGCAGGAGGCCGCGCGGCTGGGCCTGGTCTGCCTGCCCGGCGTGATGACTGCTAGTGAAGCGTTTGCCGCGCTGGACGCTGGCGCCACCGGGCTGAAACTGTTCCCGGCCGAGATGATCACGCCCGCCGTGTTGAAGGCGCTGCGCGCGGTACTGCCATTTGATGCCGTGCTGCTGCCAGTCGGCGGCATTTCACCCGGCAACGTGCGCGGCTGGTTAGACGCCGGTGCCAACGGCTTCGGCATCGGCTCGGCGCTGTACACGCCCGGCAAAGACGTCGCGGCTATCGCCGCATCCGCTATGAATTTCGTAGCTTCTTACGCAGGAACCATCAGGGTATGAGCAC
>JANOOO010000383.1:0-4925 GCA_031421375.1 Polaromonas sp. | reverse complement strand
TCGGCGACATCCATCGCGGCCTTCCACTGCGGCTGGATTTCAGCAAACGCTTTCTCGCCCAAATGCCCGGCCTCGCGCCATTTATCGACAAAGCCGTTGAGGCTGCGAATGTGCATCTTCCAGTCGGTGTCGCTCTTGTGTACTTCGGCCCAGGCCAGCACTTCATCGATCAGTACGCGCCGCTCGGCCTTCACGGTCTCGCTCTGTTCCTTGACGGTTTCGAGCCAGACCTCGACCACCTTGTGCGCCTCATTGCAGGCGTCGTCGAAGCGCTTCCACAGCGCGTGGTTGGCCGGGCCACCCTGGTCGCTGGTTTTCCACTGCTCGCGCATGTGGCGCAGCGCGTCTTGCTGCTTGCGCCCGCCCATCGGCTTGGCCAGCAGTGCGTCAGCTTTGGCAACCAGCTCTTCGCGAATCTGGTCGGCACGCCAGCGCTGCCAGCCTTCAAGTTCCCCAGCGGCGGTCAGCGCGGCGTGGGCGGCGGCCTCCAGCGCGCCGTCGATGTTGCGAATGTTTTCCTTCAATGCCTGGCGCAGCTCGGCAGCCACTTTGGGCGTGGCCTTGCCGTGGCCTTCGGTGACTTCATGCTCAAGCCGGGTCAGCGCGGCCTGCACAAAAGCGCTTGATTTTTCGCGCATTTCCTTGAGCACAGCCGGATCGATTTTCGCTTTGGCCGGGCGCGTGGCGTGCTCGCCCGAAGGTAGCGTGACGCCGCGCACGGCGCGCAACTCATCGGCCCAAACGGGCACGGCGGGCAGCGGCGCGCTCAGGTCTCCGGCGGCTTTGAGCGTCACGGCCATAGCCGCCTGAAAGGCGTCCCACACGGCGAGCAACTGGCCGCGCGAGGCATCAAGCAGCGGCGGGAATTTCGCATCAACGCTGGCCCAGTTGGTGTCGCTGGCGATCTCACCAGCCTGCGACTGCCAGTTGGCCACGTCGGCGCGCAGCGCTTCAAGCGCGGTTTCGGCGTCGCGCCACGGCTTGATTGACAGCACCTCAATGCGCTGCGCAATCAGCACGGCTGCTTCGCGCTGCACCTGCGTGCGGTGCTGCAAATCCTCAATGGTTTTGACACGTTCGGCAAGCTGCACCTTCAAGCCGGCCAGCGGCTCTTTCGACAGCGGCGCGCCGGCTTTGGCGGCGTCGCGTTGCCAGGCCATGGCATCGGCCAGATTGAGCTTGGGTGCTGCCAGCAACGCGCCAGCTTTTTCGGCCCACTCGGCGGCAACGGCTTCTTGCCCTTTGCTGCGCTTGGCTTCGTCGAGCTTTTCTTTCAGCGGCTTGGCCGCACCCTTGTCGCGATTGGCCAGGTCTTTATAGACCTCGGCCATCTGCTCAGGCGAAGGCGAGGTGGCAAGCCACTGGCGAATGCGCGATGCGCGCTCGCCCGAAGTCGCCGCCGAAAACGCGCCGCCGGTCAGGCCGTCAAGCGGGTGCGTTTGCACTTCTTTGGCAGCGGGGGGTTTAACGGCAGGCGTGTCGGGTTTGGAAAATTTGAACATGGCAAAGGCGAAGCGAAATGGGCAGAGGTGACCGGCTAAAAACCCCCAAGCGCTGCGACATCGAACCGGACGAAGGCGCAGACAGCATGCTTGTGGAGAAACGAAAAAAAACGGGAACGGTGCGTCGCGCAGGTTGCGCGTCGGGCGGGAAGATCAGGGCAGGCAGCGAATGGTTTATCGCTATTTCAAAGCCCCGATTCACGCAGCCCCTAAATTGCAGCGCGTATTTTCGCCTGTTTTACTGCATTGCCAAATTGAGCTCGGCGCGAGGCGTCCATGGCGCGGTGCCGCCCTGCGTTTTGGCAGCACCCAATACGAGGCGTTCGGGTGGCAAGCCGGCGGCGGCGAGGTAGCCTTTCACTGCAACGGCGCGCTGCACGGCAAGCTCGCGCACTGCGGCTTCATCGACCTCGATCGAGGTCAGCAGAAGCTGCTCCATCTCGGCTGTCGGGATGTCTTTGTCGAGCCCGATGAAGTTGCGCGGCCTGCCGGGCAGCTCGGCGCGTTTGTAAACCTCTTTGAGAAGCGCCGGATACTCGGCGGCGGCAATCGCAGGTGCAGCACCGGCGGATGCGCCGTCAGCCATGCCACCACTTGCGCGGATTTTTTCAGCACGCAGCCGCGCGTCAAGCCGCGCCCGCTTCAAGGCTTCGCGCTCGGCCTGCAGGCTGGCAGTGCCGGTGACGGTGAGCCTCAAGGAGGGCCGCTCGGCCAGCGCCTTGGCGACTTGATCAAGACCGACTTGGGCCTCGGGCGAGAGTTGGGCGCTGCCTGCGGCAAACGTGACGCTGTTGGCCGCGTCGTCGCTGCCACCGCCCCCGCCACCGCCACCCTGAAAGACTTTCCCCAGCAAGCTAAACGGCGCGGTGATGGCGCGCGCCACCACGTTGACCAGTGCCCGCGCAATCAGCGGCGCCAGGCTGAACTCCGGATCATTGAGCGAGCCTCTGATGGGAATGTCGAGGTTGATGGTGCCGTTGCGGTCGGCCAACAAAGCCACGGCGAGCTTGACCGGCAGGCTGGCCGGCGCGCCGTCAACCTTCTCGCCGAAACTGAGCTGGTTGAGCGTCAGCTTGTTGCTGGCAGTGAGCTGCCCGGCCGGGGTGATGACGTAGTTGACATCCATGCTGAGCTTGCCGCGCGTGATGCCGTAGCCCGCGTACTTGACGGCGTAGGGCGAGAGCGGCGGCAGTTCGAGGTCGCGCACCTTGCCGGTGATGTCAAGCGCCAGCGGGTCGGCCAGCGGATTGAGCTTGCCGGTGATCTCCAGCGAAGCCGATTCTTCGGCGCGACCGCGCAGTTCGAGGTCGGCCATTTGGGGCGCGGCCCCCGAGCCGGCCGGTGCCGACGAGAACGCGCTGAGCCGGCCATTGAGTTGCGTGAGGTTGACCGAGTAGTTGGGTTTGATAAAACGGTCCGAGAAAAACACGCGGCCACTGGCGAGCTCGATGGGGCCGAAATTGACGACCGCTGGCGGGCCGCTGGCACCTGGCCGCGCTGGCGCGGCGGCGCGGGGGCTGTCGGCGGTGGCGGCTGCGTCTGGCAACCCGGCTTGAGCATCATCTTGGCCCGAAGCCCTTTTCGGACGGTCGCGAGCAGCTCCTGAATTCGTAGCGACTGAAGCGGCCTTGGTGGCATCGGGCGCATTGGCCGGCGTGCCCGGCTTGCGCAGCAAGTCCTGCAAATTGATGCGGCCTTCGGGCGTGACGATGACGCGCGCAAAAAAGTCAGTCAACGCGGTTTGCGCCACATCGACGCGGGTAGCCACGCCGGGTTCGAGGAGCAGCGCCAGGCCGCCGAGCTTGAGCGACTTCCAGGCCAGCAGCTCTTCGGCCGGGGCCAGCGTGTTGGCGCGGAACTGCTCGACCGTCGCGTCGCCCTTCATGCTGAATGCCGCCCCAGCCGGCGTTTGCCGATAGGCCAGCTTGCCGGTGAAGCCGGTGTCAGCGCGCAGCACATCGATGTTGAGCGACTCGCCGAAATAGGGCTCGAAAGCGTGTACCGGCACCGCGCGCGCCGTGAGCTGGCCCTGCGCCTGGGCTGGCGAAAAGCCGACGGTGCCTTTGAACTCGACCGGGCCGGGTGCCGTGCCTCGACCTGCCCCGATGCGCAGCGAGGCCGTCAGCGGCATGGCCGGTTTGCCCTGCGCGCCAGCAGCCTTCGCCGAATCAGCAGCGCCCGTGCCACCGAGCACCAACGCGCCCAGCCGGGCGTTCAGCGCGCTGATGTCAAACGCCACAGCCGGGGTCACGGCGCGGTCTGCAAAAGCCAGCGCCCCGCCGTCAATCGCCAGCTCATTGACGGCCACGGCCCAGGGCGACGGCCGAGGCGCGCCTGCCCGCGTGGCAGCAACGTCGGCCCTGTCGGGGCTCGATGCGGCGTCGCGCCCAACAAGCCAGCGCTCAAACATCCAGCGCCGTCCGGCGTCACGCTCGACGCTCAGCTCGGGCTGCGTCAATTGCAGCGTGGCCACTTTGACAGCGCGGGCGGACAAGTCAATCTCCAGGCCCGCTACATCGATGCGGCGCATCGACACCAGCGAGGTTTGATCTTGCGCCAGCGTCACGTTGGCCACTGCGAGTTGGGGGACGGCGATGGTCAAAACCTGCGCTTGCCCCGGCTCGGCAGCCTGCCATTTGACACTTGAATCCGCGTCCAGCACACCGCTGACAACAGGCTGCAAAAACGGCTCGATGTAAGGCGCGGCGAGCGCCAGCGGCCAGCCATTTAGCGTGACCGTCATTTGCGCGGCCCGGTCAGTCGCCGAGCCTGAAAAGTTCAGGCGCGCCGGGCCAGTGGCCTGCACCGTTGGCGCGGGCGCATCGGTTGACGCAACAGGTCCGGCAGGCGCGGCTGGCACCGGTTTGGCCTGGTTTTGCCTGGTTGGGGCGGCTTTCGACTTCGCCGCCGCTTGGGCGCGGGGCGCTGCTTTGCCGTGCTTAGGCGCAGCGGCGGCGCTGGCCGTCGTCACGGGTCTCGCGGCTACCACGCTGGCCGCAGACGCGTCCAGCCCTGCTGAGCCTTTGAACTGCGCTGGCGGACTGGCAGCAAACGGCCACGTGATTGCAGTCGCTTCGATGGCCACATTGGAAAGCGCCAGCGCAGCGGCCTGCGGCAGCGATTCATCGCGCCAGCGCAGCGTGCCGCCTTTTACTGCAGCTTGGGCCAGCTCAACATGCCAGACGTCGGCCGGAGGCGCGGCCGTGCTTCTGGCTGGCGCGGAGGCGGCGGCGGTCGGGGCTGACGCCTTTGAGCGGGCAGGCAGCGCCGGACTGGCCACATCAGGCGGCACCAGATTGAGCTGCCCGCCCTGGTTGCGGACGACGTCGAGCACCGGGCGATTCAACTCCAGACTGGAGAGCCGCACGATGCGCTCCAGCGGGCGCACGTCGGCCAGCGTCACAGTGAGCCGGTCAAACGCCA
>JANOOO010000382.1:0-2931 GCA_031421375.1 Polaromonas sp. | reverse complement strand
GCGGATCGGGATGGGCCGCAAGGCGTCTTTTTGCAGCCAATAGCACGGCTATTGGCAAGAAAAACAACGCGGCGGACCGCCCGAGCCCGCGCTACCACAGACCGCAGGGAGTTATGCAGAGGGTCCCTTGCGCTCTAGCCTGGGATAGCGGCGCGCCAGCCACGCGTACATCAGCGCACCGACGAGCAACGCCGAAGCCGCCACACCGAGCGACCAGGCAAAGCCCTGGCTCGCCGTGGCCGAACGCCGCAGCAGCGCAGCAACCAGCGGTGGCCCCACGACCTGCCCTGCGCCATACAGCGCTGCCAGCAGGCCCATGAAGCTGGCCGCCGAATCGGGCCGCAAACGCCGCACTTCCTGCAGCGCGAAAAACGTGATGGCCGTGAACGGAATGCCAAGCAGCAAACTCCCCAAAGCAAAGCCCGCGAGAGTCGGGCTAATGACGCTGATCAAAATGGCGAAGCCCTGCACCAGATAACAGCCCGCCAGCAGCCAGCGCGGATCGCGCCCGAGTGCGACGCGCGTGGACAGCACGGCGCCCGTCATCACACCGAAACCGAAGATCGGCCAGAACAGGTCGAGCCAGACCGATCCGGGCAAGGCGGCTCGCGCAATCACCGGCAAAAACGTGGCGGTGATGATGTAGCCGAAGCCGGCCAACCCGTAAGCCAGCGCCAGTACGGCGGCCTCAAAAGGGCCATGGGCAGGCGTGCGGGGCAACGCGCCGGGCAACGCGCTGGGAACATTCACGCCGCGCGGCATCAGGCGTTCCTCGCTGCCGCGCAGCTTGCGCCAGACCAGCGCCGCCAGCGCAAAGGCCAGCAGCCCGAACACCCCCCACGCGCTGGCGGCTTCCCATTGCCAGGCAACCATCGCACTGGCGAGCAAACCACTGATCACAATGCCCGCGCCCGGCCCGACAAAAATAAGCCCGCCCATCTGCGGCACGCCGAGTTTGCTGAGGCGGCTCAGGCACCAGCCCGAAACAAAAATGAAAACCACGGCGCTGGTCACGCCAGCGGCAAAGCGCAGCAACGGCCAGCTCGACGAAAACGGCAGCGCCATCGCCAGCGTCAGCACGCCGGTCGCCAGCAGGCCAGCGCGAACCAGCGAGGCATAGCTGAAGTGCGGCAGCGTGGTGAAGCGCGCCCAGATCCACGGGTGCAGCGTACACAGCACGGCACCGACCAAATAGCCGAGGTAATTGGCACTCGCCAGCCAGCTCGCCTGCGGCAAATCGACCACGCCATCGGCCAGCATCATGGGCAGCAGCGGCGTGAAAGCAAAGCGGCCGATACCCATCGCGACCGCCAGCGACACCATGCCAGCGATGGCGACGGCCCAGTGGCCGGGTGGGGGCGACTTTGAACCGGGCTGTTTCAGATCACCTGCAGCATCCGAACGCGCACCATTCACTGGAAGCCCTCGAATGCTGCGTCCAGCCGGTCCAGATAGCGCCGCTTCACAGCTTCATCGATAAAGCTCGCCTCGAAACTGTTGCGCGCCAGCGCATACGCATGGGTGGCCACTAGCGCGTTCGACGCGGCAAAAGTCTGCGTGAAGTTGTCGTTGATGTAGCCGCCGAAATAGGCCGGGTCGTCGGAATTGACCGTGGCGGCCAGGCCCGCATCAAGCAACTGGCGCAGGTTGTGGCTGGCCAGATCGGGGAACACGCAGAGCTTGAGATTCGACAGCGGGCACACCGTCAGCGCAATGCGGTCTTGCGCGAGCCGCTGCATCAGCGCCGCGTCCTTGATAGCCTGCACGCCGTGGTCGATGCGCTCGACCTTGAGCACGTCGAGCGCGGTCCACACGTATGCCGGTGGGCCTTCCTCACCCGCGTGCGCAACCAGGTGCAGGCCCAGCTCGCGGCAGCGCGCAAATACGCGGGCAAACTTTTCGGGCGGGTTGCCGACCTCGCCCGAATCAAGACCGACGCCGATGAATTTTTCGCGAAACGGCAGCGCCTGCTCCAGCGTCTCGAAGGCGTCTTCTTCGCTGAGGTGGCGCAGAAAACACATGATCAGCGACGCGCTCAGGCCGAACTCTGCTTGGGCTTCTGCGCAGGCCCGGTGCAGGCCGTTGATGACCGTTTCCATCGTGACACCGCGCGCCGTGTGGGTTTGCGGATCGAAAAAAATCTCCGCGTGAATGACCTGGTCGGCTGCTGCCTTTTGCAGGTAGGCGCGCGTCATGTCATAAAAATCTTCCTCGCGCAGCAACACGCTGGCACCAGCGTAGTAGATATCGAGAAAGCTCTGCAGGTCAGTAAACGCATAGGCGCGGCGCAGCGCTTCTACATCGGCATAAGGCAAGGCCACACCGTTGCGCCGGGCCAGCGCGAAGATCATCTCGGGCTCCAGCGAGCCTTCGATGTGGATGTGCAGCTCGGCCTTGGGCATAGTCCGAAGCAGCTCGGGCAGGCGGTCTGAGGGGATCGGTTTGACGGGGTGCATGAACACTCCTGAAAATACAAGCGCTACGCGCAGCTAGATGGGATGGAGGCTTTCCTGATCATCCGCCCGGATTCACGAGCTGGATTTTCAGGTTGCCACGGTGACAAAGTCAGATCGTCAAACTTCCCGACACCGGATACACGCTATGAAAAAGTTGGACGAGCCTTAAAGGAAATTGCTCCGGCGCATGCACGACCAAGAGAATTTCAAGCTTGCTGGTGATTTGGTATCAAACTGGGCTGCTTCGCTCCACTCAACCAGCAGCATGCTTCTTCTGCTTCGATCCCAAAACTGCACGCGCTTTGACCATCACCTGATCGTGCGGAATTAAAGGCTTTTGTCGGGCGGTATCCAGCTTGCCAGCCAGCCACTGCGTATAGCTGTCCGTCTGAACCTGAGTCTCGAATTCGGAAACTTTGGAGGATAAAGATTTGGGGGACAAAGCGGGATTCATGTGAATAGGCTAGCACGAATC
>JANOOO010000381.1:0-3152 GCA_031421375.1 Polaromonas sp. | reverse complement strand
CGCACACGCCCGCTGGCGAATAAGCCAGGCAGGCATTGCGCACTCGCGCCGGGTCAGCGCAGGCCAGGGGCAAGGTGCCACCGACGATCCACAGCCCGAGCCGACTGGCCGCGTCAGCTAGACAATCCTGAATCGGCCCGGTGCCGGGCGACTCGGCCACGGCCAGCTTGTCGCCCTCGTTCTGTCCCATGAGGCAGAAATATTCGGGCAGCACTGCCAGCTCGGCGCCGGCCGCCGCCGCCTCGGACAGCAAGCGCCCGGCGGCCTGCAGGTTGCGCGGCACGTCGGTGCCCGAGACCATCTGGATAGCGGCGACTTTCATCGGGACTCCTTCGGCACGAACTTATGCTCCAGTGCGTTTGGCGCTGCGGCAATTACTACTAAAAACGGAGCTGCCTGCGCCCGCTGGTATTGATTTAAGCGCATGATTTGTTGAGAAATAAAATCGGTATTCAAGGCCCACGGGCTGCGCGCTTGAGTTTATCTGTCTGCGGGGGGTTGGGAGTCGAAGACATGCTTGACCCAGGGGTGGGAGTCCGATGTTCTCCGCGCCGCATAGCAGTGTCCCCGCATCAATAGTCGGCCCTGCAGAATGCCCTCAACCCGCATGAATACCAGCTTTTGGGCCTGAGTCTTGCATGTGATTTCCCTCGAGTTCAGAGTCAACCACGCATGATTTTTGGGGGATTTGATGATGCAAACGGCCGATTCCTTCCGAGCTCGCCTAGACGCCATGATCAAGCTGAACGATCCGTTGGCGGTGCTGGCAAGCTGAACACGGCGTCAAGGCTTGATGCGACAGCGCGATGGCAAAAGGCAGCTTATATCCAGCGGACCGCTGGCGGCGTGTTGCGCAGAGGCGTGTAAATCAAGGTAAGGCCCATGCCCAAATGGCAGCAGGCGTTGCGGGGGCGTGGGGGGAGTGCTACAAACATCCGAATGACGAATTGACTCACGCAACTGATCTGTGGGGAAACCGGTGGGTTGTGTGCTCCATCCCTTGTGAACTGAGTGCATTCAGTTGCGGCACAGCTAGGAGATAGCCATGAAAACTTTGCAAGCTACCCAGATCGAGGCGTTGAAGGGCGGCATTCAGGGAACCGTCATCCTTCCGGATGACGATTCCTACGAAAGCGCACGCATGGTCTGGAACGCGATGATCGACAAGCATCCCGCAGTCGTCGTCCGCTGCGCCACTACCCAGGATGTTGTTCACGCGGTGAATTTTGCGAGGAACCACGGTTTCCCGCTGGCTGTTCGCGGCGGCGGGCACAACATCGCCGGCAGCGCGGTGTGCGACGACGGTGTCGTCATCGACCTCTCGCAGATGAATGCCGCGCAGGTCGATGCCGGTGCCCGCCGTATCAGCATTGAAGGTGGTGCCACGCTGGCGGATTTCGACGCCGCGACCCAGGCCCACGGCTTGGCCGCGCCGCTGGGCATCAACTCCACCACTGGCGTCGCCGGCCTGACGCTGGGCGGCGGATTTGGCTGGCTCAGCCGCAAGTACGGCATGACCATTGACAGTCTGGAGTCCGCCGAAGTGGTGACGGCCGCCGGTGAGGTGGTGCGCGCCAGCGCCACCGAACACCCCGACCTCTTCTGGGCACTGCAGGGCGGTAGCGGCAATTTTGGCGTCGCGACCCGCTTCGAGTTTCGGCTTCACCCCGTCGGCCCCGACGTGCTGGCCGGCCTGATCGTCTACCCGTTTGCCGAGGCCCGGCCGGTGCTTGAGCGGTACCGCGAATTCATGAGGACGGCGCCCGACGATCTCTCGGTGTGGGTGGTCCTGCGCAAGGCACCGCCGCTGCCTTTCCTGCCCGAAAATGTTCATGGCCAGGCGGTTATCGTGCTGGCGCTGCTCTACACCGGCGACCCGGCGCAAGGCCAGCCGCTCACCGAGCCGCTGCACGGCTTCGGTACACCCGCAGGCGCGCACGTTGGCGTCATGCCCTATGTCGCCTGGCAAAAAGCCTTTGACCCGTTGCTGACGCCTGGCGCCCGCAACTACTGGAAGTCGCACAATTTTTCTGAACTCCAGGATGGGCTGTTTGACGCCGTTATCGGGTACATCGGGACGCTGCCTTCACCCCAGTGCGAGATATTTTTTGGCGCCATCGGTGGCGCGACCATGCGGCCCGCGCCCGATTCCGCAGCGTACGCCCACCGCGACGCCCGCTTTGTCATGAACGTCCATGGCCGCTGGGACGACGCGGCTGATGACGAGCACTGCATACGCTGGGCGCGCGACTTTTTCAAGGCCTCTGCGCCTTTTGCCAGCGGCGGCGTTTACGTTAATTTCCTGACTGCTGACGAGGGGGACCGCGTGCAGGCGGCCTATGGCCAGAACTACAAACGGCTCGCTCAGGTCAAGCGCCGGTACGACCCGGCCAACCTGTTCAGCACGAACCAGAATATCAAGCCCGCCTGATCAAAAACGGTGGTTGCCTCGGCTACCGGGATAGGTCGAAGACTCGTGAGTCTTGCGCGAAACACAGGGTCAGGTTTCCCATTTCCCATTTTCATACTCCTTCACAACCAGGCTCACGGTTGAACTTGACAGGAGGACATTACGACTTTGCGCTGTCAGGTTAGTCCCGGGTTTTGACAAGTCCGGCTTCAACGTATAGACTTCGTTTAAACATTGGAAACTCACACCATGACCGAAGCCGTACTGGACATCAAACGTTGGGGCAACAGCCTGGGCATTCGCTTGCCTGCGGCCATCGCGCGGGAGGCCCACCTCCAGGTTAACCAGCGCGTGCGCATTGCCGTTGAGGCCGGTCAGGTGGTCGTGACGCCCGTGGCGGCGGCCCCTCTCACTCTGGCGCAGCGTCTGGCGAGTTTTGATCCGACACGCCACGGCGGCGAGGCCATGACAAGCGGCCCGGCGCTGGGGGCAGAACGTTGGTAACGGTGGTAAGGGCCGCCACAAAAGCACCGTCCACCCAACGCAGACCATGGGTGCCGGAGCGCCAAAGCGTCATCTGGATCGACTGCAATCCCCAAGCCGGGCGCGAAATGCGCGACGTGCATCCTTTTTTAGTGCTCTCGCCACGCACCTTCAACGAGAAAACCTCACTCGTTATCGGCCTGCCCATGAGCACCGCCGAGTACAACGCCGACAACCCCTTTGCCGTCGCCGTCGGCAA
>JANOOO010000380.1:0-18676 GCA_031421375.1 Polaromonas sp. | reverse complement strand
GAGACCATCAACAAGATGAACCGCCTGTCGCGCCAACACCTGCAGGAGTTCGGCTTTGAGCCCGATGCCAGCGTGCTGGCCGAGAAGATGGAGATTCCTGAAGACAAGATTCGCAAGATCATGAAGATCGCGAAAGAGCCAATCAGCATGGAAACGCCCATCGGCGACGACGACGATTCGCACCTCGGCGACTTCATCGAAGACAGCGCCAACACCGCACCGCTTGAAGCCGCAATGCAGGCCGGCCTGCGCGATGTGGTCAAAGACATTCTCGACAGCCTGACGCCGCGCGAAGCCAAGGTGCTGCGCATGCGCTTCGGTATCGAGATGAGCACCGACCACACGCTGGAGGAAGTCGGCAAGCAGTTCGACGTGACGCGCGAGCGCATTCGGCAAATAGAAGCGAAGGCGCTGCGAAAATTGAAGCATCCGTCGCGCTCAGACAAGCTGCGCAGTTTTATCGACACGCTGTAACGCACTGCACAAGCGAAGCGGCCAGTGCCCGATTGACGGGCACTGGCCGCTTTTTTATTCGCTGTGAATCGACTGCTTTTCTGCTACTTCTAGCACTGCTGCCGCTGGGTCAGCAAGACCGGCGCACCGCCTTTATTCCAGCTTCATCTCACGGATTATCGGCCGGAACTGGTCCATTTGCCGACGCAGCATGGCGTCCTGCTCGGCCGGCGATGAGCCGACCGGGTCGGCACCCAGATCGACCAGGCGTTTGACCATGTCGGGGTGGCGCACCGCCGCCGCGACCTCGCGTTGCAAGCGGTCGATGATGTCTTTCGGTGTTTTGGCCGGTGCAAACACGCCGTTCCAGCCTTCCAGTTCGAGCGAGGCAAAGCCCAGCTCGCGCACGGTCGGCACGTCGGGCAAGCTCGCGATGCGCTTCGATGCTGTCGTTGCCAGCACTCGCAGCGACCCGGCCTTGATTTCGGCGAGCGACGAGGAGAGCTGGTCGCCGCCGATCTGAATCCGCCCGGACAACAGCTCCTGCTTCAGCGGCGCGGCACCCTTGTAGGCGATGTGCTCCATGTCCACCTTGGCCTCGCGCTTGAATGCCTCGCCCAGCACATGCATCGCCGAGCCAGGACCGGTCGAGCCGTAGTTGTACTTCAGCGTCTTGTCGCGCTGCAAAAGCGTCGCGACTTCGCGCAAGTCCTTGGCTGGCACGCCCGGATGCGCGGTCAGAACGAAGGGCACATAGACCGCAATCGAGACGCCAATCAGGTCGGTCTCTACGTTGAATGGCGAACGGTTGGCCAGCGTTTGCGCCACCGAAGCCAATGGAAAGGTCAGGTTGTGCATCAGGATGGTGTAGCCATCGGGTGCGGCTTTGGCGACCAGGTCGGCACCAATCGCGCCGCCTGCGCCGGCCTTGTTGTCCACCAGAACCGGCTGCCCCATCGTCTCGGTCATGCGCTGCGCAACGAGCCGCGCCACGATGTCGGTGGTGCCGCCGGCCGGGAAGGGCACGATCATCTTGATGGGCTTTGAAGGGTAGGTCTGCGCGTGGGCTGCGTGCAAAGGCACCAGCACCAGCGCCATCACCGCCGCCGCCGCCCCAACCAAGCCCATACAGCCGCGCCTCAACGATTTTTTTGTCTCGACCATGTTGTCTCCAGTTATTTGAAGAACCAGTATGCCTGCGACGCCACAACAAGGGCATAGGGAAAGGTCCGCATGCTCGCCCGCGACACGCCTCGCCACCAGGGAAGGCATGCATAACTCTTGCGGAACTGTGGAGGGCGGATCGGGATAGGCTGCAAGACGCCTTTTTGCACCCAATAGCCCGTCTATTGGCAAGAAAAGCAAGGCCGCAGACCGCCCGAGCCCGCGCAGTCACAGACCCGCAGGGCGTTATGCAGACCTTCCCCAACGCATCCTCGCACCAGCTGACCGTCAATCCGCATCGCCACGTCCACCACCCGATTGCGCTGAAGTTTGAAATGAATGGTTGGTCGGCTCGAAAAAAAAGGCACCCAAAGGTGCCTTTTTTTTACTCGCCGCGTTGCGGCGGTGCCGCACTCACGCGCTGCACGGACTAAGCGGCCGTTGGTGCCGGATCCGTGCTTACTGCGGGGCCGCCGCCACTGGGGCCGCTACCGCCGCCACCGACTGAAGGATTCCGGGGCGACCAGTCTTTGGGTGGACGCGGCTCCTTGCCGGCAATGATGTCGTCAAGCTGATCGCCGTCAATCGTCTCCCATTCAAGCAAAGCCTTGGCCATTGAATGGATTTTCTCCTGGTTGTCTTCGATCAGCTTGCGGGCCAGCTTGTATTGCTGGTCGATGATTCGGCGCACCTCGCCATCGACTTTTTGCATGGTTGCTTCACTCATGGTGTTGGTCTTGGTGATCGAACGGCCGAGAAAAACTTCACCCTCATTTTCGGCATAGACCATCGGCCCAAGTGCTTCGGTCATGCCGTAGCGCGTGACCATGTCGCGAGCCAGCGAGGTGGCACGTTCAAAGTCATTGCTGGCACCGGTTGTCATCTGGTGCATAAAAACTTCTTCAGCAATGCGGCCACCGAACAGCATGCTGATCTGGCTGAGCATGTACTCGCGGTCGTAGCTGTAGCGGTCTTGCGCGGGCAGGCTCATCGTCACGCCCAGCGCACGGCCACGCGGGATGATGGTGACTTTGTGAACCGGGTCGCACTTGGGCAGCATCTTGCCGAGCAAGGCGTGACCGGACTCGTGATAGGCGGTGTTGCGGCGCTCTTCTTCGGGCATGACCATGCTTTTGCGTTCCGGGCCCATCAGGATTTTGTCTTTGGCTTTTTCAAAGTCCTGCATTTCAACCGTGCGGGCGCTGCGGCGTGCCGCCATCAGCGCTGCCTCGTTGCAGAGATTGGCCAAGTCGGCACCCGACATGCCGGGCGTGCCACGCGCGATCACGTTGGAGTTCACGTCCTGGCCCAAAGGCAGCTTGCGCATGTGAACGTTGAGGATCTGTTCACGGCCACGAATGTCGGGCAGCGTGACGTACACCTGACGATCAAACCGGCCAGGGCGCAGCAGCGCCGCGTCAAGAATGTCGGGGCGATTGGTCGCAGCGACGACGATCACGCCCACATTGGTTTCAAAGCCGTCCATCTCGACCAGCATCTGGTTGAGGGTTTGCTCACGCTCGTCGTTGCCGCCGCCAAGGCCGGCACCACGCTGGCGACCCACAGCGTCAATCTCATCAATAAAAATAATGCAGGGCGCGTTTTTCTTGGCGTTCTCGAACATGTCGCGCACGCGAGCGGCACCGACACCGACAAACATCTCGACAAAGTCAGAGCCCGAAATTGAAAAGAATGGAACCTTGGCCTCGCCTGCAATGCCTTTGGCGAGCAGGGTTTTGCCGGTGCCGGGCGGGCCAACGAGCAAGAGACCACGTGGAATGCGTCCACCCAATTTTTGGAAGCGGGCAGGGTCTTTTAGAAAATCGACCACTTCCTTGACTTCTTCCTTCGCCTCATCGCAACCCGCCACATCGGCGAAAGTCACCAGGTTAGTCGATTCGTCGAGCATGCGCGCCTTGGATTTGCCAAAACTGAATGCCCCGCCCTTGCCACCGCCCTGCATCTGGCGCATGAAATAGACCCAGACACCAATCAGCAGCAGCATCGGACCCCAGCTGACCAAAAGGGTCATCAGCAGCGAGCCTTCTTCGCGCGGCTTCACGTCGAACTTCACGTCGTTGGCGATCAAGTCGCCGACCAGACCACGATCAAGATAGGTGGCAGTCGTGCGAACCTTGCGGTCGTCGGTGGTGGTGGCGGAAATTTCGGTTCCGCCCTGCCCTTCAGCGATGGTCGCGGTTCGTATGCGTTTGCTGCGCACCTCTTGAAGGAATTCGGAATAACCCAGGTAGTTGGAACCGGCCCCGCCACGCGTATCAAATTGCTTGAATACGGTGAACAGAACCATGGCGATAACGAGCCAGATTGCAATTTTAGAAAACCACTGATTGTTCAAGGACTACTCCGGTATATAGAACCCATGCTTCACTGGGATGTCACCTGCGGGTCATTTTAGGCGTTTCAAGCATAAATCCAGCTTTTTTAAGCCGAACCCCTTGCTGCGTAGCGGTTTAATCGCGCGCGTGCCCTGTCAAACAGATCAGTCAAAGCGCAGACACTTCCCTTTTCAGACCTCGGCCAATCAAAAAGGTTTCTGACGATCCCGGCCGGGAGGCTTTCGGTTTGAACGGCTTGACCAGCTTGAAGCTGCGTCGAAACAACTGCACCAGTTCGTCGTAACCGCTGCCATGGAATAACTTGACGACCAGCGTGCCCTCAGGCTTCATGCGCGCCTGCGCAAACTCAACGGCCAGTTCAACCAGATGCGCAATTCGGGCCGCGTCGGCCGACTCAATGCCGGACAGGTTGGGTGCCATATCCGAGATCACCACATCGACCTGGCTCAGTCCCTTAGCAGCAAGAATGGCCTGTTCGAGTTGCGCCAACACCGCCGCGTCGCGGAAATCACCTTGAATGAATGCAACGCCTTCAATGGCCTCCATTGGCAACAGATCGAGGCCGATGATGCAGCCGTTCAGGCTTCCCGCCGCCGCTCCTGCCGGAGACAATCTGCGACGGACATACTGGCTCCAGGCACCGGGCGTGCTACCCAGATCAATGACGCAATCGCCCGGCTTGATCAGGCCAAGCGTCTCGTCAATTTCCTTCAGCTTGTAAGCGGCCCGCGCCCGGTAGCCGTCTTTTTGCGCAAGTTTCACATAGGGGTCATTGATGTGGTCATGCAACCACGCTTTGTTCAGTTTTTTCCCTTTCCCGCCGGGCTTGTCGGCTTTTTTGGCGGGCGCAGGCGCGGGCGGCCTGGGCGCAGCAGCTACTTTTGCCTTGCCGTTAACGGCCTTGTTGACTTTCATGATGCGATTGTCGTCGTCGCAACGTCTGCGCCGATAATTGGGGTATGGCCCAAATACAACTTACCCCCGCCCAACGTAAAGATTACCGCGCCGACGCGCACCACCTCAATGCGGTGGTCATGCTGGGTGCCGACGGGCTCACCCCGGGCGTGCAGACCGAAATTGATGCTGCGCTGAATGCCCATGGGCTGATCAAGGTTCGCGTGCAGTCAGATGATCGCGCCGGTCGGGAGGCCATTTTTCAGACGCTGGCCGAGCGCTTGAGCGCCGCGCCAATCCAGCACATCGGAAAGCTGCTGGTTTTATGGCGGCCCATGCCTGAAAAAGAGAAGAAAGCCGACCCCGACCGCATGCCCGGCCCGCGCGACATCCGCGTTTTGAAAAACAGCGCTCGCCCGGGCCAACGCCCTGAAATCAAAACCCTGCGCGTGCTCGGCAACCAGCGACTGACCCCTGGCGGCAGCGTCAAGCGGGCTAAGCCGAAGCAGCGCAGCGTCAAGAAAAGTGCGCAGGGCTAAGGCTCGCCCTGTCAGTATGGATTCGCCGCGAGGCATCGAAAAATGCCAGTACCGGCGCTGCCCTTTTTTTCAACGACTCTGGCCATAGCTACACCCCATGACCAATCCATTACTTGACCCCTCCGATCTTCCGCTTTTCGACCGCATTGAGCCGCAGCACGTCGCCCCGGCGGTTGAGTCCTTGCTCAAGCAGGCCGAAACGGCATTGGAAACCGTGGCAGCGCCCGGCTTTCCCGCGCGCTGGTCAGATCTGGCCGGTGTGCTGGATGTGGCTACCGAGCGGCTGGGCCGTGCATGGGGGGCCGTTAGCCACCTCAACAGCGTGGCCGACACCCCTGAGCTGCGTGCCGCTTACAACGCCGCGCTACCCCGCGTCACTGAATTCTGGACGCGTCTGGGTGCCGACGAGCGCATTTATGCCAAATACAAAGCAATGGACGCCGCCAGCTTGAGCCCCGAACAGCGTCAGGCGCATAAAAATGCCATTCGCAACTTTGTGCTGTCGGGCGCTGAGCTGGGCGAGGCCGACAAGGCCCGCTTCGCAACGATTCAGGAGCGCCTGGCCGAGCTCAGCCAAAAATTCAGCGAAAACGCGCTCGACGCGACTGACGCCTTCGCCTACTACGCACCTGCGAGCGAGCTTGCAGGCATTCCCGAAGACGTTTTGCAAACTGCTCTCGAACAGGCGCAGGCCGATGGCAAAGACGGCTATAAGCTCACGCTGAAAATGCCCTGCTATCTGCCGGTAATGCAGTTTGCCAGCAGCTCTGCGCTGCGCGAAAAGTTGTACAAGGCTTACACCACCCGTGCGAGCGACCAGGCTCCAGTCGAGTTCAGCCGTTTCGACAACAGCGCAGTCATGCAGGAAATTTTGGCACTGCGACTGGAAGAATCAAAACTGCTGGGCTACCGCAATTTCGGCGAGGTCTCAGTGGTCCCCAAAATGGCCAATTCGCCTGATGAAGTCATCACCTTTTTGCGCGATCTCGCTGCGCGAGCCCGGCCTTTTGCCTTGAAGGATATCGCCGACCTGCGCGCCTTTGCGGCTGACGCGCTAGTTCTGACTGACCCTCAGCCCTGGGACTTCAGCTACATCGGCGAAAAACTTAAAGAGGCGCGCTACGCTTTCAGCGAACAGGAAGTCAAACAGTACTTCACCGCGCCCAAGGTGCTGGCCGGGCTGTTCAAAATTGTTGAAACCCTGTTTGAAGTGGCGATACGTGAAGACGCGGCGCCAGTCTGGAAGCCCGGCGTGCAGTTCTTCAGAATTGAACGCGCCGGCGAGCTGGTTGGCCAGTTTTACCTGGACCAGCCGGCCCGCACCGGCAAGCGCGGCGGTGCCTGGATGGACGACGTGCGCGCTCGTTGGCTGCGCCCCGATACCGGCAAGCTGCAAACGCCAGTGGCGCATCTGGTTTGCAACTTCGCCGATGGCGTCGGCGGCAAACCCGCGCTGCTGACGCATGACGACGTCACCACGCTGTTTCACGAGTTCGGCCACGGCCTGCACCACATGCTGACGCAGGTCAACGAGCGCGACGTGTCGGGCATCAGCGGCGTCGAGTGGGACGCGGTGGAACTGCCCAGCCAGTTCATGGAGAATTTTTGCTGGGAGTGGGATGTGCTCAAGCACATGACGGCACATGTAGATACCGGTCTGCCGCTGCCGCGCGCGCTATTTGACAAAATGCTGCTCGCAAAAAACTTTCAGAGCGGCATGCAGACGATGCGCCAAGTGGAGTTTTCCCTGTTCGACATGCTGCTGCACACCGAGCACGACCCGTCGGGCGACGTGATGGCTTTGCTCAACACAGTCCGGCGCGAAATCGCAGTAGTGGTCTCGCCGGCCTACAGTCGCACCGCGCACACCTTCAGCCATATTTTCTCGGGCGGCTACGCGGCGGGCTACTACAGCTACAAGTGGGCTGAAGTGCTGTCGGCCGACGCGTATTCGGCTTTTGAAGAAAGTGCGCAGCCTGCCGACAACAGCGCGGCGAGCGGCAGCGAGGCAGAGGCGGGCAAAACGACAGTGACAGTCGAAACCGGTAGAAAATATCGCCAGGCGATTCTGGAGGCTGGCGGGAGCCGACCGGCGATGGAATCGTTCAAGGCGTTTAGAGGCCGCGAACCGACGATTGACGCCCTCTTGCGCCACCAAGGCATGGCTTGATAAACCGAACTGCGCCAGCGAGCACAGAGACCCACCGTTAAGGGAGCATTATGAAAACACAGACTTTGAAACCTGCCCCCTCACGGCTGGTACGGCTGGCACGCGTGTATCACGCGTTGGCTCTGTTATGCCTGGCAACGCTGTTGGCCCCTTCCGTTCAGGGCCAGAGCCAGGTCTATCGCATCGTCGGGCCAGACGGCAAGGTTTCGTTTTCAGACCAGCCACCGCCTGTTGGCAGCGGCAGCAGCAGTAAGTCGAGTGCGGCCAATGTGGGTACGCCAGGCAGTGCCGCATCGGCGGGTTTGCCATTTGAGTTGCGCCAGCTCGCCGCCAAATTTCCGGTCACGCTTTACACCAGTGAGAACTGCGCACCTTGCGGTGGTGGGCGCTCGATGTTGACCAGCCGGGGGATTCCCTTCGCCGAAAAAACAGTCAACACATTTGAAGACGGCGAAGCGTTAAAGCGTCTGAGCGGTGCGAGCTCTCTGCCGCTGCTGACCATTGGCAGCCAGCATCTGAAAGGCTTTTCTGACGCCGAGTGGACCCAGTTTTTAGACGCCGCGGGCTACCCGGCCTCGATTGCCCTGCCTGCCGCCTATCGCCGCCCGGCTGCTACTGCGCTGGTGCTGACCAACACGGCACCCGTCGCCGCACCGGCTGGCGCTGCGCAAGCTCCTGCTCCGACGGCGACACAGGCTGTGGACACGCCGATTAATGCGCCGGCGTCTTCGGCCAACCCATCGGGAATCCGCTTTTAGCGCTGGCCGCTGCTCACGCTGGCACAGCTGCGGTGACGGTCCGAAGGTCTAGAAAGTCAGCACTTTGACGCCAGCTGCGCTTCCCAGCAAACATAGCTGCGCCTTCTGGTGTGCAAAAACGCCGACTGTCACCACGCCAGGCCACTGGTTCACGGCGGATTCAAAACCAAGCGGGTCGGCAATCTTCAAGCCACTCACGTCGAGCAGGTGCTGGCCGTTGTCGGTGACGAGTGGCTTGCCGCCCTTCAAGCGCACAGTAACCACGCCGCCCATTGCCGCAAACTGGCGAGCGATGCGCCGGGTGGCCATCGGGATGACCTCCACCGGCAGCGGGAACGCTCCCAATTGCTTCACGAGCTTGGACTCGTCGGCAATGCAGATGAAGCGCCGCGATTGCGCTGCGACAATTTTCTCGCGTGTCAATGCCGCACCGCCGCCTTTGATCATGTAGCCCGCGTGGTCAATCTCGTCGGCACCGTCGATGTACAGCGCCAGCTCATCGACCTCGGCCGCCTCAAAGACCTTGATACCGGCGGCCCTTAAACGCGCTGTCGATGCCTCCGAGCTCGAAACAGCGCCGGCAATTTGCGCCCTGATCGTCGCCAGTGCATCGATGAATTTATTCACGGTTGAACCGGTACCGACACCCACAATGCCGCCCGGCTCGACATAGCTCAGGGCGGCCTGGCCGACCAGGGTTTTCAACTCGTCTTGGGTCATGGTGAAGCGCTGCCTTGTGATTGAAAGATTCAAAGATTGAAAGATGGAGAGATGGAGAGATGGAGAGATGGAGATGAAATTAATCGCATTTGCGACAATCCCGCGTCCGGCCTGAGCGTGAGCGACGGCCTTGCTTCCCAGATGGAAATTATCCAATGCCTCTTCTGCCTTACGCGCTGGCCCGCCCTTTTTTATTTGGCCTCGACCCCGAAGCCGCGCACGATCTGACGATGGCCTCACTCGCCTGCACGCAGGGCACGCCACTGTCACTGGCCTATCGGGCCGAGCGCATCCGCGACCCGGTCATGCTGGCCGGCTTGAGATTTCCGAATCGCGTGGGGCTAGCTGCCGGGCTGGACAAAAATGCCCGCTGCATCGACGGCCTCGCTGCGATGGGCTTTGGTTTTGTCGAGGTCGGCACCGTCACGCCGAAGCCGCAGCAAGGCAACCCCAAACCGCGCATGTTTCGCCTGCCCGATGCCCGCGCGCTGATTAACCGGCTGGGCTTCAACAACGACGGGCTGGCAGCTTTTATCGCCAACGTGCAACGCGCCCAATTTGCGAGATCGCCGGCCGCCGACCGTCCGCTTTTGGGTTTGAACATCGGCAAGAACGCCACCACGCCGATTGAATCGGCCGTTGATGATTACCTTATTTGCCTCGATGGCGTGTACCCGCATGCCGACTACGTGACGGTCAACATCTCCAGCCCCAACACGCAAAATCTGCGCGCATTGCAAGGCGATGCGGCGCTCGATGCCTTGCTCGGCAGCATCGCCGATCGCCGTGAAAGCCTGAGCCAAACCCATAAAAAACGGGTGCCGATTTTTATCAAAATCGCCCCCGACCTGGACGAAGCGCAGATCGAAATGATTGCCGCCACGCTCAAACGCCATGGCATGGATGGCGTGGTGGCGACCAACACAACGCTCAATCGCGAAGCCGTCATGGGCTTGCACCATGCCGACGAGGCTGGCGGCTTGAGCGGCGCTCCGCTGCTGGCGGCAAGCAACCGGGTCATCAGCAAGTTGCGTGCGGCCTTGGGCGCGGCTTTTCCCATCATCGGCGTTGGCGGGGTGATGAATGGGGCCGACGCAGTAAGCAAGATCAAGGCGGGGGCCGACGTGGTGCAGGTCTACACCGGGCTGATCTACCACGGCCCCGGGCTTGTCTCCCAGGCCGCTCTAGCAATAAAAAACAGCTCCGGCCCAATACGGACGGGCGCAAGAAGCTATTAAATATATAGCAACTATGTTCTCGCATGCACAGACGCTTAGCACTTGGAACGCCTTGCTCGCCTCTTTGCCAGCGCAACCCAATGGCCTAGAGGCTGTTTCGGCCCGTCCAAACCCTTCGGGAATCCGCGAACATTGATTACATAGCCCCTCCGCGCCTCGGCCCACAGTGATTCGATGGACACCGGACGTATTGATGGAGATGTACTTCACCTCCTGTCGCCAGTTCGATCTATAGCGGGCTCAGGCCACAACGCGTGTCGATCTTCCTTCCACTGCCTGCTGGCTCACAGCTTGACGCAAAGACTGTCATGAGTCTCCGGGTATTTGAGTCGCCAAAGACCAACCCGAGACCGGAATTAAAAGCCCGAACCGGTGGCAGAGCTCATGATTCAGTGCGCCTGCTGCGCCAAAACCACGACACGTTTTTTAGCCTCATTCAAAACGCGCCCTTCGGGGTGTACGTGATCGATGCGCAGTTCCGCCTGAAGCAGGTAAGCGTTGCCGCTGAGCCGGTATTTGCCGGCATTGAACCCCTGATTGGCCGCGACTTTGAGGAAATTTTGCGACTGGTCTGGGACGAGCCGTTTGCCTCTGAGGCATTAGGGCGCTTCAGACACACGCTGGCGACCGGTGAACCCTACAGCGCGCCAATCACCACCGAGCAGCGACACAACACCGCGAACGTCGAATCCTACGACTGGAAAATCGAGCGCATCACGCTGCCTGACGGGCAGTTCGGTGTGGTCTGCTATTTCTACGACATCACCGAGCGCAAACGGGTTGAATACGCCCTGCGCGCGAGCGAAGCGTTCAGCCAGAGCATTCTTCAAAGCAGCCCGGATTGCATCAAGGTGCTAGACCTTTCGGGCACCTTGCTGTCGATGCCCAGTGGTCAGGCTTTGCTCGGCATCACCGACATTGCGCCGTTTTTGAACAAATCGTGGATTGACTTTTGGCAGGGCGAGCACCGCGCCCTGGCCCAGGCGGCAGTGCGGCGGGCAGCGGCCGGGGGTACGGGTCAGTTCATCGGTTTTTTCATCTCGCTCTCAGGGGTGCCAAAGTGGTGGGATGTGCTGATCTCGCCGATTCTCGATGCCGACGGCCAACCCGCGCAATTGCTGGCGGTTTCGCGCGACATCACCGTGCGCAAACACGCCGAAATCAATCTCGCGTTTTTGGCCTCGGTCAGCCGCGACTTGCTGGTCAGCACCAGTGTCAGCGGCATGATGGCAACCGTCGGGGCCAGGCTGGGCGCGCAGCTTCAGCTGTCAATCTGCGCCTTCGCCGAGATTGATGAAAGCGCCGAGCAGGTGGTCATCAATCATGACTGGCATCACCCCGATGCATTGGCATTGGTCGGCACGTACAAGCTGGGCGAATTTGTCGAGGGCGAGTGCATCCGGCTTGCGCGCGCTGGAGAGGCGATCGTGGTGCGCAACACGGCCGACGACTCCCGCACGGACCCCCTCAAGTTCGCCAAGCTGAACATCGCTTCATTCATATGCGTACCGCTGATTGATGCCGGCCAATGGCGCTTCGCGCTGTGCCTGTACCACCGTGACAGCTACGACTGGCGGGACGACGAAATCGAGCTAACACGCGAGTTGACGGCGCGCATCTGGACTCGCCTGCAAAGCCTGCGGGCTGAGCAGGCACTCATTGAATCGGAAGAGCGTTACCGCAGTTTGTTTGCGTCAGCGCCCACGGCCATTTTTGTTTGTGACCAGAACGGCTTTATTCAGCACTACAACCCGGTTGCGGCGCAAATGTGGGGACGCGAACCGGTTCGCGGCACTGAGCGCCATAGCGGTTCACTGAAATTATGGAACGTGGACGGCACCCCCTTGCTGCACGACCAGAATCCGGTGGTCGAGGTGTTGCGCACCGGCATTGCGGCATTGCACGTCGAGCTGGTGATTGAGCGCCCCGATGGCACGCGCTTGCCCGTGTTGCTCAACGTCGCAGCGATTAAAAATGTGGATGGAAAGATCACCGGATCCATCTCGTCATTTGTGGACATCAGCCGTCGCCACCAGGCCGAGGAAGCCTTGCGCCGCAGCGAGGAGCGGTTTCGCGCCTTGTTTGACTGGGGGCCACTCGCGCTGTACACCGTTGATGCAACGGGCCAGCTGGAAAAGTTCAACCGGCGCGCAGTCGAGCTGTGGGGACGAAAACCCCGGCGTGGAGCCAACGGCGCATGGGACGGCTCAATTCAGTTTTATCGGCCGGATGCCACGCCATTGACTCCAGCCCAAACGCCTGTCGCTCTGGTGCTCAGTGGTGCCCTGCCGGTGGCGCATGACGTGGAGCTTGAGATGGAGCGGGCTGACGGCACGCGTATTTCCGTCATCGCCAACGTGCATCCATTGAAGAACAGTCAGGGCCTGATCGTGGGGGCCATGAATGGCCTGTACGACGTGACCGAACGCAGTCAATTCATTAAAAAATTAGCCGAGCAAACCCGGGAGCTGCTGGAGATGGACCGCCGCAAGGACGAGTTTTTGGCGATGCTCGGTCATGAGCTGCGTAACCCGCTGACGCCAATCGCCAACGCGACTTGCATGCTGCGCATGCAGGTCAATGAAGACGCGCTGCAGCGGCAGGCCCGCGTGGTCATCGAGCGGCAGGTCGGGCAAATGCAACACCTGGTTGATGACTTGCTTGAGGTCTCGCGAATCAACTCGGGGCGTGTGCGGCTTCGCTTGCAGCCCACCGACGTAAGCGATGTCATGACAAGAGCTGCCGAAGCAATGGGGCCCTTGATGGTGGAATTTCGGCATGCGTTTACGCTGGCCCTGCCCGCTCAGCCGATTTACGTCAACGTAGATGCCGCCCGGCTGGAGCAGGTGCTGGTTAACCTGTTGAGCAATGCCATCAAATACACCGATCCGGGCGGCACGCTCGCGCTGACAGCCGAGCCGGACGGCTCTGACGTGGTGCTTCGGGTCATTGACAACGGCATCGGCATGGCGCCCGAGCTGATACCGCAGGTATTTGAATTGTTCACGCAGGCTGATCGTTCGCTCGACCGCTCGCAGGGCGGCTTGGGTATCGGCCTGTGTTTGGTGCAACGACTGGTCGAGATGCACGGCGGATTGGTCAGCGTACACAGCGTTCTTGGTGAGGGCAGCGAGTTTGCCGTTCGCTTACCCATCTTCGAGGTGCCCGGGTTGACAGCGGGTAGCACAGCACTCATGGCTGGCGCAAATCAAACAGACTCCGCGGCGTCTTCATCAGTGCAGGTACAGCTTCAAACGCCTATCAACGTTGCGCCGGAGTCAGCTTTTAAGCAGGATTTTCTGGAGACTCAAGCAGGCCCGATTGAGTCGGCAACCGTGTCGCGCAGCCCAGAGTTTTGCCGTGTCATGGTGGTTGATGACAACGTCGATGCGGCGCAGACAGTTGCCATGCTGCTTGAAATGTCGGGCTGCCAGGTGCAGGTGGCCCACAGTGGCGAGGGCGTGTTTGACGCCGCGCTGAGCTGGTCGCCGCATGTGATGCTGCTCGACATCGGTCTGCCAGGCATGAACGGCCTGGAAGTCGCAAAACGCGTTCGACAAGCGCCGATGCTCAACAACACCGTGCTGGTAGCGCTGACTGGCTACGGACTGGAGGCGGACCGCAAGCGATCTCAAGATGCCGGTTTTGATCATCACCTCGTCAAGCCGGTTGGATTTGACGAAATTGAGAAAATTATCGAGCAGGCATGCATAAAAAAGCGCCTTGACTGCGACCCGGCTCTGACGCGCTGAAACGGCTTAAGCGCACATGCACAACCCGGCCATACGCGAGCTATGCTGAAACGACGATGCGCAAAAATCGTCAACCTGCCTCGAAGAAAAAAGCTGCGAGAATCTTGAAAAGCTATTAATTTAATAGTAAAAAAGCCCCGTAACCATTCGGCTACGAGGCTTTGAATTCTGGTGGGGCCTGCGGGGGTCGAACCCACGACAAACGGATTAAAAGTCCGCTGCTCTACCAACTGAGCTAAGGCCCCGGGATTGCTCCGGGTCGTGCTGTCATCGCTTACAGCACAACCTCAGATTATAGCGTCAATCATTCGCCTTTAAGACGTACCGTTGGCGATTTTGGCCAGCACCCACCCCGCTGCGCAGTGGCCAAAGGTTGCCGTCACCGCAACGACCGAACCATAGCCATGGCAGTTGAGCGTGGCGTCGGTTTGCGCATCACCGTGCTCATGTGCTGCGCTGGAATCCTCCCTGCCATCCGGTGCCACGCTCGCCAGTGCAAGCCGGCTCACCGCTTCGCGGCTGAACACGCAGGCAACGCCAATTTTTTTTGCGCCCTTCGCTGCACCATGCTCTCGCCGCAGGCGGTAGCGCATCTGCGCCAGCAAGGGGTCATGCGTGACGAGGGACAGGTCTTCAATATCGACCTTGTGCGCAAGTTGCTTGCCACCGGCGGCACCGACACTGATAAAAGTCGCGCCGCTGCGCAAGGCCCAGGCCGCCAACGCAGTTTTCGCCTTGACCTGATCACATGCGTCGATGATTGCCACCTGCCCCCAGTCAAAGTCAGTCGCGAACCCGGCAACGGCAGGCCAGTTGTTGGCATCAACAAACTCTTCAACGCAATCAACCCGGCAGGCGTCGTTGATCAGCGCAATGCGCTGGCGCATAGCCTCAACTTTTGCCATGCCAATGGTGTTCGTCAGTGCCTGAACCTGGCGATTGATGTTTGATTCGGCGACGTGGTCGAGGTCGATGAGCGTGAGCCGACCGACGCCGCTGCGCGCTGCGGCCTCTGCCGCCCATGCGCCCACGCCGCCGAGGCCGATCACGACGATGTGCGCGCTGCGAATCCGCTGTGAACCGGCGACTCCGTAGAGCCGCGCCAGCCCGCTAAAGCGCCGCTCCAGGTCAGCATCTGACACCGCTTCAGCTGCACTCATGTTGATTTGCCGAGGCTCAAGCCGCCCTTTCGAGCCGCCACATCTGGAACTTCAAGCCCAGCACCGCGCCACCCACAATCGCCGCAAGCGCAACAAAACTGGTGGCACTCAATGTGGAGATTCCCGACAGGCCCTGCCCCACTGTGCAGCCCATCGCCGTGACGCCGCCGACGCCCATCAGCACGCCCCCTATTAGATGATTGGCCGTGTCTTGCACGTTGCGAAAGCCTTCCCAACGAAAGCTGCGCGAGGCCAGTGATACAAGCAGCGAGCCCACGACGACACCGAAAACAGCGACGATGCCGAGGGTCAGCACCTTGCTTTTGTCGCTGTACAAAATCAGCCAGTCGAGTGTGTAGGCCACGGGCGCAACAAAGCTCAATGCCTCTGCGCGCCCCGAGTTGGTGACCAGGAAAGTCTCCTGCAAGGTCTCAGGGTGTTCCGCCACAAAGCCCATGTGCCCGCTGACCCACCACATTGCAGCAATCACTGCGCCTATGCCAAGCCCGCCCAGCAAGTTGTCCCGGCAAATGAAATCCGGCCCACGCAGTGCCCAGAAGATCAGGGCCAGGCCAATCACCAACGCAAGCCCCAAGCCTGCCACCGATGATGAAACGCCAAGAGCCGGGCCTAGCCAATTCGGCAAGGTCGCGGCAGAACCAAACTCAATCGCAATCCGGTCAACGGTCGAGACGCGGAGCACAGCTGTGATGCCCTTCATCGTCGCAAACGCTGCGAGCCCCAGGACAAGAAAAACAACCAGTGATTTCAGGCTGCCGCCACCAATGCGCACCAGGGTTTTGCTGCCACAGCCCGAGCCAAGCACCATGCCAAAGCCAAACAGGCCACCGCCCACCAAAGCAGACAACCAGATAAACCGGTTAGTCGCATAAAGCGTTTGCGCGGGTTCAATCAAGCCGAAAAAAGCCAGGCCAAAGAAGCCAATCATGGCAACGCCAATTGCCATGGCCCACATGCGCATGCGGGTCCAGTCACCCATCGTCACGATGTCGCTGACAGCGCCCATGGTGCAAAAATGAGTGCGCTGCGTGATGGCGCCGAAGACGACAGCCAGCGAGAACCCGGCCCAGAGCACTGACGTGCTCAAACTGTTGATTGCAAGAATATCCATCACCCGATTTTAGTGGGATGCACGCCCTGCACGCGCTACTTCAGGCGGCTCAACCGTTCTTTGGCAACGGGCGCGGCCTCGGATTGCGGGTAGGCAGCCAGCAAATCTTCAAGCGACTTGCGTGCGCCTTTCGTATCTTTCAATTCGACCTGCGAATTGGCCATCGACAAATACGCTTCGGGTGCGCGCACATGCGTCGGCTCAGCCGCGATCATGCTTTTGAAATTAGTCACTGCGTCGCGGTAGTTACGCAGCGCGTACTGGGCGTTGCCCAACCAGAAGAGCGCCGACGACCGATAGCCGCTTTGCGGATAGCGCGTCATGAAATTTACAAAACCAGTTTGCGCTGCAGTGAAGTCGCCAGCCCGCAACGTAGCGAGAGCCGCTTCAAACGACTGCTTCTCGGCAAGCTCTGACTGAAACTCCTTGCCATCAACCGACACCTTGGTCGGCTCGACCTTGCGCAGACGGTCATCAACGCTCTGCGTGATGTCCTTTTGCCCGCGCTGCAGATCGGAAACGCTGCGTGCGAGCTGCTCGTTTTGGCCACGCATTGCAGCGAGTTCGTTCCGCAAAGACTCGATCATGTTGGACAGCTCCAGCAAACTGCGCTTGAGTTGCCCATTCTCTTCACTGGCACGGCGAATGGCATCACCGTTGCGCTGTTGCGCAGCATCAACTTTCTGGCGCAAATCAAGAATGGCCTTGCGTGCTTCGTCGTCGTCAAACAGCGCCGCGTGCGCGCTGAAAGTCAAGAGAATCGCAGCGACTGCGCTGGCAAGTCGGGTGGTGGTCACGGCGCGCATCGACTTTTAACGGTAGCTGATTTCAGCGCGGCGATTCTTCGCAAACGCGGACTCGTCCATGCCACTTGCCGCTGGCTTTTCTTTGCCAAAGCTAACGGCTTCAACCTGTGCATCAACCACGCCGAGCAGGCCGAGCGCACGGCGCACGGCCTCTGCACGTTTTTGCCCGAGAGCCAGGTTGTACTCACGCCCACCACGCTCGTCGGTGTGGCCTTCGATCGCCATACGGCGGGTTTTGGTTGCGGCTAAAAATTTGGCGTGCGCCTCAATGGCCGACTGGAACTCCGGCTTGATGGCAAAGCTGTCGTAGTCAAAATAAATGACCTTCGCAACATTGGCAGGACCGGCCAGCGACGCATCGGCCGACGCGATCTGCACCGGTGCCACACCCGAGCTTCCTACACCTCCCGCGCCCGCGCCACCCGGATTCGGGTTTGCGTTTGCGCCAGTTCGGTCTTCAACCGGCACGTCAGACAGCTTCACATTAGAGCCGCACGCGGCCAGGCTGGCGACCAGCACAAGGGATGAAATTACAGTGAGAAAAGAGCGCTTCATGGGATACCTTGAATAGAAAGGAAAGATCTAAAAAGAACAAAAGTACAAAAGAACAAAAATAAGTTTATCGTTGAAACGGGCTCCAGTCGGGCTCCCGAATGTCACCGCCAGCGCCCGAGAGCCTGGCCTTGATTTTGCCGTCGAGCGTGGTCGTCATCAGCGCTTCACGGCCTTGCTGCTGGGTTGCATAAACGATGAGCCGACTGTTAGGCGCGAAACTTGGATTTTCGTCACTGCCGGTGTCCGTAAGCGAGGTGACGGTGCCACTGGCCAGCTCCATCAATTGCAGCTTGAAGGCACCACCGACCCGAGAGATGTAGGCAAGGTAGCGCCCGTCGGGGCTGACTGCCGGCGAAATGTTATAGCTGCCGTTAAAGGTGACGCGCTCGGCATTGCCGCCACTGGGACTCATCTTGTAGATTTGCGGCGCACCGCCTCGGTCGCTGACGAAATAAATTGATTTTCCGTCTGGCGAATAAGCCGGTTCCGTGTCGATGCTTGATGACTGCGTCAGTCTTTTGGGTTCGCCGCCAGAAAGGCTGATCGCGTAGAGCTGCGAGCCGCCCTGCTGACTGAGCGTGGCAACGATTTGCCTGCCATCGGGTGCCCAGGCAGGGGCGCTGTTTGATCCGCGAAAGTTCGCAACGAGATTGCGTTTGCCCGTGAGCACTTCATGAACATAAATCACCGGCTTGCGCGACTCGAACGAGACATACGCCAGCTGCGCGCCGTTGGGCGACCAGCTCGGTGAAATAATGGGTTCGGGGCTGATGAGAGCTGATTGCGCGCCTTCGCCGTCCGAGTCGGCGACCCACAGCGTGTAGCGTTGTGCGGCCTTGGTCACATAAGCAATGCGGGTCGAAAAAACGCCTTTTTCGCCGGTCAATTTCTCGTAAATAAAGTCAGATATCCGGTGCGCGGTGAGCCGCAAATCACCCGCCGGCGGGCTGTAGCTCTGACCACCCAGATCCTTGCCGC
>JANOOO010000379.1:0-9500 GCA_031421375.1 Polaromonas sp. | reverse complement strand
GCGACCCAGGCGGCGTCGGTGCTGGGCGTCGAAGGCAGTGCCGTGTTGATCGCCCGCGCCGGTGAAAACTTTGAGATAAACAAGCCTGCAACCGCCGCCAGACGGGCGCTGGCAGCTACTAAATTCATAGCGAGAGATTTGTTCGCGATTACGCCTGCGCAGCTCGTGCGCGATGGCTCGGCTGAGAAGTGGCTGGTCGATCCGCCGCGCGAAGGCGCGTTTGAGCTGGTGAAGGCGCTGGCAGCATTGCATCGGCAGATTGCGACCGGCGTTCCCTGTGACGACGGCGACCAGCAGCAAAGCCTGTCGCTTGGCGACTGGCAACCGCCCAGCCGGATTGTCTATGTCAGCTGCAACCCGGCCACGCTGGCACGCGATGCGGGGGTGCTCGTTGAGAGTGGCGCGTATCGCTGCACGGCAGCTGGCATCGTCAACATGTTCCCGCATACCGCGCACGTTGAAAGCATCGCGGTTTTCGAGCGGGTTTGACGTGGGACGGTACGGGTCGTGGCCCATCAAAAAAGGACCCGAAGGTCCTTTTTTTACGACTGAGGTGAACGCTTAGTCGCGCTCACCGCCCATGATGCCCAGCAAAGCCAGCAGGCCCTGGAACACGTTGAACAAATCGAGATAAAGAGCCAGCGTGGCGCTGATGTAGTTGGTTTCGCCGCCATCCATGATTTGCTTCAGGTCATAAAGCATGTAGGCGCTGAAAATGCCGATCACGGCGACAGAAATCGCCATCATGCCTGCGGTTGAGCCGACGAAGACATTGACGATGGCGCCGACCATCACGACCAGCGCGCCGACAAACAGCCATTTGCCCATGCCCGAGATGTCACGCTTGATGACGCTGGCCAGCATGGCCATGACGAAGAACACGCCTGCCGTGCCGCCCATGGCCGTCATGACCAATTGCGAGCCGTTGCTGAAGCCCAGGATCATGCCGATCATGCGCGACAGCATGAGACCCATGAAGAAGGTGAAGCCCAGCAGCACGGGCACACCGGCGGCAGAGTTTTTGGTCTTTTCAATCGCGTAGATAAAGGCGAATGCGCCGCCCAAAAAGACGATCAAACCCAATCCACCAGACAGCGCCTGCGTGATGCCGGTGGCCACGCCCAGCCAGGCACCCGCTACCGTGGGAAGCAGGCTCAGTGCCAGCAGCCAGTAGGTGTTGCGCAGGACTTTGTTGCGCTCCTGGGGCGAGGTTGCAACGCCGTAGTTGATTGTCTGGACTTGTTCGGTCATGTGAAGGTTCTCCATAAGGCCAGCAGATACCGGCAAATCAATTGTAGGGGCGAGAGGCGAAATTTCAAGAGCATGTCAGCGAAGCCGGTCTCGCCGCGCGGGGCCGAAGTCATTTGTGCCCTGACTTGCTCACATTGAATTGTGAGCCTGGGGCGCGGAAAAAGTTGCGTATGCTCGGCGGTTCCGATAATTTCCGCATCAAAAATATGAAATCAAAAGCAACTCTTGAACTGGTTGACGTCCAGGCCATCGCAGCGGCCGCGCAGGCCGAGGCGCAAAAAAACGGCTGGGCCGTAACGATCGCCATCGTCGATGACGGCGGGCACCTGCTGCACCTGCAGCGGCTCGATGGCGCGGCCCCGCTGTCGTCACACATCGCCCCGGCGAAAGCCAATACGGCCGCGATGGGCCAACGCGAAAGCCGCGTCTATGAGGAAATGATTAACGGCGGCCGGATGTCGTTTCTGTCGGCCCCGCACGTGCAGGGCTTGCTGGAGGGCGGCGTACCCATCATGCACAACGGTCAGTGTCTGGGGGCGGTGGGCGTCAGCGGCGTCAAGTCGAGCGAAGACGCGCAGATTGCGCGCGCAGGGATTGCTGCCATCGGGCTGTAGGCCGCCTGTCCACTGCGGGGTTCGGAGCCAACCGGCACGCCTGCATAAAAAGGCCGCTCAGTCTGGCAGCTTCCAGACGATGGGTACATCGACCGCCATTGCCTCCGGCACACCGGCGCGCCGTCCAGGCACGTAGCGCCAGGCCATCGCCGTGGTTTGCGCAGCGCGGTCCAGGCGCGTAAATCCACTTGATTCAACAATGTCCGCACTCTGCGGCACGCCTGCGGCATTAATGGCCACGCGAACCACTGTACGGCCTTGCTCGCGCAACCGCTCGCTGGTCTTGGGATAGAGCGGCAGCGGGTTGCTCAGGTAGTCGGCCTGGCTGTTGGGTAGCTCGATTGCGGCTTGCCGGGGCGGCACGGGCGTTGCAGCTGGGGCCGTAGATGGATTTGATGGAACCGATGGTGATGCGCTGTTCGGCGGTATGCCCATTGCTGCGGCGGACGGTGGTGCGAGTGGCGCGGCGGACCCCGTCTCGGCGAGCGCAGGTGCGGCCTGCGAGCCTGGCAGAGGGGCTGGGCTGGGCAGGGGCGAAGATCGTGTCTCTGCCCGCTCAGTTCGCCGGGGCGTGGGCGTCGCTGGTGTGGCTGGCGATGGAGGGGGTTCCGGTCGAGGCCGGGTTTGCGGCAGCGGCCTGGGTGCCTCAAGGGGCAGGGGTGTCGGCTGCACCTTAGCGGGCTCGATCAGGCGGGCCGTCAGATCGATTATGCGAGGCGGCTCAGGTGGCCGCGGCTGCACCAAACCCTGGTTGAGCGCCAAAACAAGGGCGAGATGCAAGGTTGCCGCGCCTGCCGCCGCCCAGACCAGGCGGCGATGCGGCCAGGCCGGCGTGACGGGCGGACGAGCCACCGAGCGTGTGAGCGACAAAATTTAGAACGATTTATCGGTTTAAGCCGCTATGGACGGGCGCAATAAGCTATGAAAAGCATAGCGACTGCAGTCTTAGTAATCGAGCCGCTCCGGCCGAATTTCCTGCAGAATGGTCGTAGAAATCTCTTCAATCGACTTCGTGGTGGTTGAAAGCCAGCGAATGCCTTCACGCCGCATCATGGCCTCGGCTTCGTGAATTTCGTGGCGGCAATTGACGAGGCTCGCGTAGGTGGAGTTAGGCCTGCGCTCGTTGCGGATCTGGCTCAGACGTTCAGCCGAAATCGTCAAACCAAAAATCTTCTTGCGGTGTGGCGTGAGGGCGGGCGGCAGTTGGCGGCGGTCAAAGTCTTCCGGGATCAAGGGGTAGTTTGAGGCTTTCAGGCCGTACTGCATCGCCAGATACAGCGAGGTCGGCGTTTTGCCGCTGCGGCTGACGCCGACCAGAATCACGTCCGAGCTGGCCAGGTCGCGGTTGCTCTGGCCATCGTCGTGCGCGAGCGAGAAGTTGATCGCCTCGATGCGGTCGTTGTACTCCTGGCTTTGCGAGGCATCCGAAAAACGCCCGACGCGGTGGTTCGACTTGATGCCCAGTTCGCTCTCAAGCGGGGCGACAAACATGCCGAACATATCGAGCAGCATGCCGTTGCAATTCGTCTTTATGACGCCCAGGACTTCCATGTTCACCAGCGTAGTGAAGACGATGGGCCGCTTGCCTTCGATCTCGGCCGCGTGATTGATTTGCCGTATCGCCTGATGCGCCTTGTCCACGCTGTCGATGAAGGGCAGGCGCACATGGCGCGGCTTGATCTCAAACTGCGCCAGGATGGCTTTGCCGAAGGTTTCGGCGGTGATGCCGGTGCCGTCGGAGATGAAAAATACGGTGCGATCGCTCATGTTGGCCTACTTGAAATCGTGCTGGCAGCGGACAGTCCGGAGTCGGGAAAAAAAGGTCGCGCGCCTACAATCGTGCGAATTATCCGGCCTTCGCACCATGCCCCGCCTCGCCCTCTCAAAGCAGCTTTTTTGTGGCACGCCGCGCTGTTTGCCTCATGGCCCGGATCACCCATTTTTTAAACCTCCCGGAGTCTTTTTATGTCCACCCTTTTTGAGGCGACCGCCTTGGTCGTACCGTTTGAAAACCTGAGAATGAGCGATGTCGAGGCCGTTGGCGGAAAAAACGCCAGCCTCGGCGAGATGATCTCGCAGCTGCCGACCGGCCCGAACGGCGTCAAGGTGCCGACCGGGTTCGCTACCACTGCGCACGCCTTCCGCGAGTTTTTGGCCTTCGATGGATTGGCCCGAAAAATCAACGCCGTGCTGGATGCACTGGATACCGAAGACGTGCGGGCTCTGGCTGAAGCGGGCGGAAAAATCCGCGCGCTGGTCGAGGCGCAGCCTTTTCCGCCTGCCTTCGAGCAAGCGGTGCGCAGCAGTTTCGCGGCGCTGTGCGCCTCTGGCAGCGCCAGCGCCGATGCGAGCTTTGCAGTGCGCTCGTCGGCGACGGCTGAAGACATGCCCGACGCGTCATTCGCCGGCCAGCAGGAAACCTTCTTGAACGTGATCGGCATCGACGACGTGCTGCTCAAAATGAAAGAGGTCTTCGCCTCGCTCTACAACGACCGTGCCATCAGCTATCGGGTTCACCAGGGCTACGCGCATGCCGACGTCGCCCTGTCGGCCGGCGTGCAGCGCATGGTTCGCAGCGACAAGGGCGCGGCCGGCGTGATGTTCACCATCGACACCGAAAGCGGTTTTGAAGAGGTGGTCTTCATCACGTCGAGTTACGGACTGGGGGAAACGGTGGTGCAGGGCGCGGTCAACCCGGACGAGTTCTATGTTCACAAACCGATGCTCAAAGCTGGCAAGCGTGCCGTCATTCGCCGCAATCTGGGCTCCAAACTGGTTCAGATGGAGTTCGCCAGTGCGGCTGAAAAGTCGGCCGGCGGCAAGCTCGTTAAAACGACGGATGTGCCCAGTGAACTGCGCAACCGCTTCTCGCTGAGCGACGCCGATGTTGAGCAACTGGCGCGCTATGCATTGATCATTGAAGAGCACTACGGCCGGGCCATGGACATCGAGTGGGGCAAGGACGGCATCGACGGCGAAATTTACATCCTGCAGGCGCGGCCCGAGACAGTCAAAAGCCAGTCCAGGGGCAAGGCCGAGCAGCGCTACAAACTCAAGGGAACGGGCACCGTGCTGGCCGAGGGCCGCGCCATCGGCCAGAAGATCGGCACCGGCCCGGTTCGCGTGGTGCATGACATTAAGGATATGGACCAGGTGCAGCCGGGTGACGTGCTGGTCACCGACATGACCGACCCGAACTGGGAGCCGGTGATGAAGCGCGCCAGCGCTATCGTCACCAATCGCGGCGGGCGTACTTGCCACGCGGCCATCATTGCGCGCGAGCTGGGCATTCCGGCGGTGGTCGGCTGCGGCGACGCGACCAGCCAGCTCAAGGACGGCATGCTGGTGACGGTCAGCTGCGCTGAAGGCGACACCGGAAGCGTCTATGACGGCCTGCTGGAAACCGAAGTGACCGAGGTGCAGCGCGGCGAGATGCCGCCCATCGACTTGAAGATCACGATGAATGTCGGCAACCCGCAGCTGGCCTTTGATTTTTGCCAGATTCCGAATCACGGCGTGGGCTTGGCCCGGCTCGAATTCATCATCAACAACAACATTGGCGTCCACCCAAAGGCGATTCTTGATTACCCCAATGTTGATCATGATCTGAAAAAAGCGGTTGAGAGTGTGGCGCGCGGTCACGCCTCTCCACGCGCGTTTTACGTCGATAAGGTGGCCGAAGGCATCGCCACCATCGGCGCAGCCTTTTGGCCCAAACCGGTCATCGTGCGCCTGTCCGACTTCAAATCCAACGAATACCGCAAGTTGATCGGTGGCTCGCGCTACGAGCCCGAAGAAGAAAACCCGATGCTCGGCTTTCGTGGTGCGTCGCGTTACCTGAGCACCGACTTCGGCGAAGCCTTCGCAATGGAGTGCGAGGCGTTCCGGCGCGTGCGTGGCGAGATGGGCTTGACCAACGTTGAGGTGATGGTGCCGTTTGTGCGCACGCTCAGGCAAGCCGAGCAGGTTATCGCCCTGCTGGGCCAGCATGGCCTCAAACGCGGCGAAAACGGCCTGCGCATCATCATGATGTGCGAGGTGCCGAGCAACGCCGTGCTGGCCGAGCAGTTTCTGGAGCACTTCGACGGCTTTTCAATTGGCTCGAACGACTTGACGCAGCTCACGCTCGGATTGGACCGTGACTCTGGTCTGCCTATCCTCGCTCAGGACTTTGACGAGCGCGACCCGGCGGTTAAAGCCTTGCTCAGCCAGGCGATCAAGGCATGCCTGCGCCAAGGCAAGTACGTCGGCATTTGCGGGCAGGGCCCCAGCGACCACCCGGACTTTGCTCGCTGGCTGATGGACGAGGGCATCGGCTCTTTGTCGCTCAACCCCGATACGGTGATCGAAACCTGGAAGCGGCTGGCGGCGTAGATCCATTCCCTGGGGCACTGGCGCTTCGCGGCTCCACGCGTTCGCTTGCGTCAATGCCCTTCCTGCTGCCGACCTCGGCGGGTCGGTCTAGCCTATGTCGCAAGCTATAATCATGGGCTTCGCCTTGCTGCACCCTTCACGACGCTGGGGGCGGCTTTTACACAACCCACAAGGAGAATTTATGCGTCATTACGAGATCGTCTTGATGATCCATCCGGATCAGAGCGAACAAGTCCCGGCTATGCTGGAACGATACAAGGGCATGATTACCGCAGGCGGCGGTAAGGTACACCGTGTTGAAGACTGGGGCCGCCGCCAGCTGGTGTACCTGATCCAGAAACTGGCCAAGGCTCACTACCTGTGCATCAACATCGAGGCCAGCCAGGCCGTGATGGAGGAAATCGAGCACGCCTTCAAGTTCAACGACGCCGTGCTGCGCCACCTGACTGTGCTCAAAAAGAAGGCCGAAACCGGTCCTTCATTGATGATGCGCAACGTCGAGCGCGAAGAAGCCCGCAAGACCCAACAAGCCGAGTACGCCGCGTCCTGACCCGCACAAGCTGGAGACCGTCGCTCTGCCGCGCCATTGAGTCAAAGGCTACGCAGTGAATCATGTCGAGTTGACCGCCAGCATCGCAGAAGCCCAGGCGCTTCGCTACACACCCGCCGGCATTCCCGCTGCCAACTTCGTCCTCGAACACGAGTCCGAAATTGTTGAAGCCGGGACAGCCAGACAAGTCAAGCTGATCGTCAAGGCGGTTGCTTTCGGGGCACTGGCCGAACAGGTCGGCCAGCTCGCATTGGGCAAGGTCTTCAGGTTCACCGGTTTTTTGATGAATGTGCGCGCCGGCAAAGGCGTTGTTTTCCATATCCAGGCTTTCGGACAGGCCACACAGTCCGTTATTTGAATCGCTCACCATTTTTTAGGAGTCCATCATGCCCGGACCAAAACGTTTCAACAAAGACAAGCGCCCCAAGCGCAATACCCAATCGCTGCTGTTCAAGCGCAAGCGCTTTTGCCGCTTTACCGCTGCGGGCGTCGAAGAAATTGACTACAAGGACATCGACACCCTGCGTGACTTCGTGTCGGAGAACGGCAAGATCATCCCCGCCCGCCTGACCGGCACGCGCGCGATTTTCCAGCGTCAGATCAACACCGCCGTCAAGCGCGCCCGCTTTCTGGCGATGCTGCCGTACAGCGACCAGCACCGTAGCCTGTAAGGAGTCCACTCATGCAAATTATTCTGCTCGATAAAGTCGTGAACCTGGGCACCCTGGGTGAAGTCGTCAAGGTCAAAGACGGCTACGCACGCAACTTTCTGATCCCATCGGGTCGCGCGCGCCGCGCCACCACGGCCAACAAGGCCGAGTTTGAAGCCAAGCGCGTCGAGCTCGAAAAGGCTGCAGCCGCCAAGCTCGCCGAGTCCACCGCGCAAGGCGAAAAGCTGGCCGGCACGACCGTCAAGCTGACGCAAAAAGCCGGTGTTGACGGGCGCCTGTTTGGCTCCGTCACCAACCAGGATATCGCGCAAGAGCTGACCAAGCAGGGCTTCCCGATTGCCAAGTCGCAGGTGCGTTTGCCAGTCGGCCCGCTCAAAACCGTGGGTGACCACGCAGTCAGCGTGGCGCTGCACACCGACGTAACGGTCGAGATCACCGTCACGGTGTACGGCGAAACTGCTTAAGCGTTTTTTTCCCCGTCAAAAGCCGCTCTTTGGAGCGGCTTTTTCGTTGGCGTTCAAGCAGGCGGGTTGTACACAGACTCGGTGCTGATTTACACCTGATTTCCACGGTTTATCCCCAGCTTTTCAAGCCACTTGATGCGCCACCCAGGCGTACGATTCCCGGTTGTCAAGGAAACCCATGTCCGCTTTACTCTCGACCTTCGACGAACCCGGCTACAGCCCTGATCGCCAGATCGCGCAGCTGCGCATTCCCCCGCATTCGATCGAAGGGGAGTCCAGCGTTCTGGGCGGCCTGCTGCTCGACAACACGGCCTGGGACCGTGTCGGCGACATGCTGACCGACTCGGATTTTTATCGCCGCGAGCACCAGCTCGTGTATGCCGCAGTCGGCAAGCTCATCAACGCCTCCAAGCCGGCCGACATCATCACGGTGTATGAAGAGTTGCAAAACATCGGCAAAGCCGACGACATAGGCGGCCTGGCTTATCTGAATGCGCTGGCGCAGTACGTGCCGAGCGCGGCCAACATTCGGCGTTATGCCGAGATCGTCCGCGAGCGATCCATCCTGCGCAAGCTGGTTTCTGCGTCCGATGAAATTGCCACCAATGCCTTCAATCCGAAAGGTCAAACGGTCGCGACGATTCTTGACGACGCTGAAAAAGCGATTTTCAAAATCGGTGAGCAGGGCTCGCGGATGAAAGAGGGTTTCCAGAGCATGGACACGCTCGTGGTCAGCCTGCTTGACCGTGTGACCGAGATGGCCGAGAACCCGAACGACGTGACCGGCGTGCCGTCGGGCTTCATCGACCTGGACCGCATGACCTCGGGCTTTCAGGCTGGCGATCTGGTGATTCTTGCGGCGCGTCCCTCGATGGGGAAAACGGCGCTGGCGATCAATATTGCCGAGCACGTAGCCCTGCACGAAGGCTTGCCGGTGGCGGTGTTCTCGATGGAGATGGGAGCCTCGCAGCTTGCGGTGCGTATCGTCGGCTCCATCGGTCGCATTGACCAGACGCATTTGCGTACTGGCGCGCTGACGGACGATGAATGGCCGCGCCTGACCGAGGCAATTGAAAAGCTGCGCAATATCTCGCTGCACATTGACGAAACGCCGGGGCTGACCGTGAGCGAGCTGCGCGCCAACGCCCGACGCCTCTCGCGCAAGTGCGGCAAGCTCGGTTTGATCGTCGTTGATTACCTGCAGCTGATGAGTGTTTCCAGCAGCATGAGCGACGAAAACCGGGCCACGGCCGTCGGTGAAATCTCGCGCGGCCTGAAGATGCTCGCCAAAGAGTTGCAATGCCCGGTGATTGCGCTGTCCCAGCTCAGCCGCGGCGTTGAGTCGCGTACCGACAAGCGCCCGATGATGAGCGACCTGCGCGAATCCGGCGCGATCGAGCAGGACGCGGACATCATCATGTTCATCTACCGCGACGAGTACTACACCAAAGAAGCCTGCAAGGAGCCTGGCGTTGCCGAGATCATCATCAGCAAGCAGCGCAATGGGCCAACCGGCACAGTCAAGCTGGCGTTTATCAGCCGCATCACCAAGTTTGAAAGTCTGGCGCACGGCAGC
>JANOOO010000378.1:0-7265 GCA_031421375.1 Polaromonas sp. | reverse complement strand
GCACTCAGGCGCCGCGGTTCGCCGAAATCGACATGCCAGACCACCTTCGGCACCTCAACGGGCGCCTGAGCCGCAGCGTTGCGGGAGGCCAGCGCGAGCGCGGACAGCGCCGCGGCGGGAGCTGCCGCCAGCAAGAAACGTCTGAGGGCCTTCATGGGGAGGTTCTCCTTGGCAAGTGACGCAACGCACCGGCGCAGGGCGTTCGTCCTGGGATCGCGTGCGCGCACAGAGAGTTCAACTGCGGCGAGTACGGGCCCGGCGCAGGCCGTGCCCTGCGGCCCCTTTGGACCTTGTCGCGTCAGGCCCGCGCTGTTCTGTGCCGCAAGTCGCGCAGCGCGGGGCACCGGGAGCCGCCGGCTACAGCTTGAAGCCGTAGTCGATGACCAGCGGCGCATGGTCGGAAAGACGCGGCTCGAGCACGATCTGTTCGCGCTGGGCCGTGGCGGCGATGGCCGGCGTGGCCTGGTGGTAGTCGATGCGCCAGCCGACGTTCTTGGCCCAGGCCTGGCCGCGCGTACTCCACCAGGTGTATTGGTCGGGCCGGGTGTTCAAGGTACGGAAAACGTCGACCAGCCCGGCCTGTTCGATCAGCTTGGTCAACCACGCCCGCTCCTCGGGCAGGAAGCCGCTGTTCTTCTGGTTGCCCTTCCAGTTTTTCAGGTCGATGGCGTGGTGGGCAATGTTCACGTCGCCGACCAGGATGAACTCGCGCTCGGCCTTCAGCCGCAGCAGGTGAGGGTAAATACGCTCGAGAAACCTGAACTTCGCGGCCTGGCGGTCTTCGCCCGACGAACCGCTCGGAAAGTAGGCACTGATCACCGACAGCTTCGGGCAGTCAATGCGGCCAGGCCGGTCAAACCGCAGTTCGACGTAGCGCCCCTCGGCGTCGAACTCCGTTGAGCCATAGCCGACGATGACGTCGCTCGGCTCATGGCGCGTGTAAATCGCCACGCCCGAGTAGCCCTTCTTTTCAGCGAAATGAAAATGGCCTTTCAGCCCGCTGATTTGCTCAAAGCGGCCCGCCACGTCAGCGGCTTGCGCCTTGAGCTCTTGCACGCAAATACAATCGGCCCCGGACTCGGCGACCCAGGCTTCAAGCCCTTTGGTTGCGGCCGAACGGATGCCGTTGAGGTTGAGGCTGGTCAGTTTGAACAAGGACATCTCCGATGCGTGGCGTGACAGAAAAAATCGACCCCCAAGCCCCGTCAAACGCGGCCCCGGGTCACGACGTGGCGGGTGAATTTGTGCAGTTTGCGATTGAGTCCGGCGTGCTGCGTTTTGGGCAGTTCAAGACCAAGGCCGGGCGCATGAGCCCCTACTTTTTCAACGCCGGGCTGTTTGATGATGGGGCCAAGCTCGGCCGACTCGCGCAATTTTATGCGCGCCGCTTGCTCGCTGAAGAGGCTGCCAGCGGCCTGCAGTTCGACATGGTTTTCGGCCCGGCCTACAAGGGCATTCCGCTCGCTGCGGCTGTCGTGATCGAGCTGGCGCGGCTGGGCCGCAATGTGCCGTTTGCCTACAACCGCAAAGAGGCCAAAGACCACGGCGAGGGCGGCACGCTGGTCGGTGCGAAGCTGCAGGGCCGGGTGTTGATCGTCGATGACGTGATGTCGGCCGGCACGGCGGTGCGCGAATCGATCGAGCTGATTCGTGCCGCCGGGGCCACGCCGCACGCCGTCGTCATTGCGCTTGACCGGCAAGAAAAAGCCACCGACAACGGGGTTGACGCGCCGTGGAGCGCTGTGCAGTTTGTGCAACAGCAACTCGGCCTGGCGGTCTGCGCCATTGCGCGGCTTGACGACTTGCTTCAGTATCTGTCTGCACCCGCCAACGCCACAAGCACAGCCAGCCCGGCGGGCAGTGCCGCCGAACTCGCGCTCCACTTTCAGAGCGTCACGGCTTACCGGGCGCGCTACGGCGCGACATGACAGATGCAATCGTCAGCCAGCACGGCCCTTTTGAAGACCGGTATTTGCGCTGCCGTGCTGTGGTTTTGCCAGAGCGCACAGGCGCAGGGCATCTACACCTGCGTCGATGCAGCCGGCCGCAGACTCTCAGCTGACCGCCCGATTGCCGAATGCACCGACCGGGTTCAGCGCCAACTGAGCGGCACCGGAACCGTCAAACGCGAAATTGGCCCCACCTTGACCGACAAAGAGGCGGCCATCGCCGACGAGAGAGCCCGCGTTGCCCGCCAGGCTGCCGAGCGAGAGACTGAAAACAAGCGACGCGACCGTGCCTTGTTGCAGCGTTACCCGAATGTCGCCGTCCATGAGCAGGAGCGTGTGGCGGCGTTGGCCCAGATCGACGAAGTCATCAAGGCATCGCAAAAACGCAGCGGCGAGCTCGCCGAACAGCGCACAGCGCTCAACCTGGAGGCAGAGTTCTACACGCGCGACCCGTCCAATATGCCGCCTCCCCTGAAGCGCCGCCTCGAAGAAAACGACAAAAGCGTGGTCGTGCAAAAAACCTTTGTCGGCGAGCAGGACAACGAGAAAAAACGCGTCAACCAGCGTTTTGACGAAGAGCGTGCCAAGCTCAAGCGGCTCTGGGCCCTGCGCGACGCGCCTGCAGCGACCCTTTCCGCGCTTCCCTATGCGTCCTGACCCTGCGTGGGCGGGTTATACACAAGTCAGGGCCGACTCCGCCGTAACTTAAAGTTACATAGTTAAGAGCGCTTGTGCTTTGTTCCGCAAAGCACCGTTTGACATGTCCCCATGCCCTCGGCTGACCAAGCCTGGAGGGAGCCAACACTACCCGGCCAGCGAGGCGCAACGCCACAAGCGGAAAAGTAGTAAATCCGGCACAAAGCCACAAGAATCCGGGCATTGCGACCTGGACGTGTAGGAAATTTCCTACCTTTAACCTAAAATTAAGTTTCGAAAGTTACCTTACTTACAACTGTCAACGCACAGTTTGTAACGGGTCTGCACAAGGCTGCCGCAGGGGTTTTTCATAAGCCCCTACCGAAAGCAGCCGCAGCCCATGTAAGGGTGGGCTCACCTCATGCGGGAGAGTCCATAGGAGGCCCAAAAAATCAAATTTCGTCGTCACGGGTTGAGTCAAGTGGCGTTTTCAGCCTATCGAAGCGATGGCTATGAGGGAGCCGGGGACATGCGGAGCGGTTTGAGGGGATCACTGAAGGCAATCTTTGCCGCAACCAGCATGCTGGTTGCGGCAACGGCATTTGCCGCAGGCACGCCTGCAGGCACGGCCATCCCCAACTCAGCCACATTGAATTACGCCATCGGCGGCGTCGCGGCTACCGCGCTCACCGCTGTCGCCCAGCCCATCGTGGTGGCTGAAGTCATCAACCTTTCGCTAATCGCGCAGGGCGTTGCCGCCGTCAATTCACCCGATGCCGGCCGGGCGCTCGCTTTTTTGCTGACCAATACGGGCAACGGCAGCGAAGCGTTTTCGTTTACGCGCAATAACCGTATCACCGGCGACGAGTTTGATCCCGTTAGCGCCGCATCGGCCATCTATATTGAAAGCGGCGCACAGCCCGGCTTTCAAGCCAGCGGCCCGAACGCCGACATCGTTTATGTGCCAGGCAACAACGAGCCCGTTCTGGCGGCCGACACCACCCGCGTCATCTACGTCATCAGCAACATTCCAGCCGGCCAGCCCACCGGTGCGCTCGGTTACGCCAGTTTGACAGCCAGTTCCGTCACAGCTGGCGAGGCCGGGGCCAACCCCGGCACAACCTTGCCAGGTTTGGGCCAGGGCGTTGGCGTCGGTGGCGTCGTCGTGGTCGTCGATGCCGTCGTCGGCGGCAGCCGCGCACGCGCCGTAGCGCAGGGCATCTACCTCGTCTCGGGGCTGGCGGTCACGGTCAACAAAACCGTGCTGTCAGTCAAAGACCCGCTGGGTGGCGCGCTGGTCATGCCCGGCTCTGTGCTCACGTACCGCGTTGTGCTCAGCCTGACCGGCGACGGCACCGCGCAAAACCTCGTTCTGGCTGATCCGCTGGCTGCCAACACCACTTATGTGCCCGCCAGCTTGATCGTTGAAGGAGCAGCCCGCACCGACGCTGCTGATGCGGACAACGCCAGCTTTGCGGCGGGCGCGCTTTCCGTCGTCTTTGGCAACACCGCAGCGCCGGCTACCCGCACCGTCGAATTCAAAGCCACGGTCAATTAATTTTTGTCTCCACACCTTCCCGTCGTCCGTCACCCCCCCGCCCAACCCACCGGAGCTACCCATGCGCAACCACCTCGTCAACCTGCTTTTCTTCAGCCTCACCGCCACTGCCGCCGCGACTTCGTTCGCACAGGCCAAGCCAGCGGCACCCGCTGCTCCCGCCGCCACCGGCAACATCGAATTCAAAAACATCGCCGAAGTTGAAATCGAAACCAAAACCGCCGACGGCAAGGTCGAGAAAAAACGCGGCCCGGTGCAAAAAGCCGTCCCCGGCACGGTCATCTTCTACACCTCAACGTTCAAAAACATCAGCACCAAGCCAGCCGGCAACCTCGTCATCACCAACCCGATTCCGGCCAACACCACGCTGGTCGCCGCCAGCCCCTACGGCGAAGGCATGGACATCAGCTACTCGGCTGACGGTGCCAAAACCTGGGCAGCGGCTGACAAGCTGAAGGCCAAAGGCGCAGACGGCAAAGAGCGCGCCGCTGGCCTGACTGACATCACCCACGTCAAGTGGAGCCCCAAAGCTGATCTGGCCCCCGGCAAGGTCGGTGAGGCCGGGTTTCGGGTGGTCGTCAATTGAACTTCTTCATGGTGGCCGCGTGTCGGCTGCTTCCCCCGTTCTGCAGTGAATGCGTCGGCGTATGCACACACCCGGGGCCGGCGCTGGGCGCGCGCAGCAGCCAAGGGGCTCTTTGCATGACTCTGGCGGGACTGAGGTACGCGGATCGGGATGGGATGCAAGGCGCCTTTTTGCAGCCAATAGCCCGGCTATTGGCAATAAAAGCAACGCTGCAGACCGCCCGAGCCCGCGCTACCACAGACCGCAGGGAGTTATGCAGAGGGTCCCCAGGGATGTCCAGGCTCAAGCATTTTCTGACTAATTCCTTGCAGCCGACGATGCCGCCGACTGGGGTGCTAATCCATCGGTGTGTCTGATGTCAAATTCCACACGCAATGGGATAGAGCGTACGCGAGCAGCATCTGCAAGCGGCCGGTGCGACTTGAGATAGGCACCTGAAAACCAAAACGATTGGCAACAATTCAAACTAATTCCTCAGATTGCATATGACGCATGGCATAGAGGTAAAGCTCCATTCGTCCCCTGACCTGAAGTTTGTCGTAGATGGCAGTCAAGTGATTGTGCAAAGTGTGTTCGCTCATGAACAGCTTTCCTGCAATTGCCTTGATGGGCGCGCTTTTTTCATCGGCAACGGTCGAAACGATCTGCCGTTCCTTGTTGGTGAGCAACTCCAGCTTTTTGGTCTCTACGGATTTCTTGCCCCCATTTGCCAGCGTGGTCATGACGCGGCCAAGCGTAACTTGATCCAGCCAGATTTCGCCTCTATGCACGTTTTCAATGGCGCGCAGCAGCACGTCGGCGGCAACCTGCTTGTGCACGACACCCCGTGCGCCATGCACTACGGCATGCTGATGCACAGCTGGGTCGCTCGAACCAGTGAGTATCAATACCCGTGCAAACTGCCACGCCTTCAGCTTTTCCAGGCAACCCAAGCTGCTGGTGCCGCCCAAATCCAGATCCAGGAGGATCACGTCTGGTTTGGCAGCAGGCAATTTTGAGAACAATTCTGCGCAGTTTTCCGCCTTGCCAACCACCCTCATCTTTGGCGAGGTGCTTTCTATGAGCCGCTCCAAGCCCCAAAGCACAGTCTTATGGTCGTCCACCAAAAAAATACTGATGGGTTTTGTTTCAAGTATTTGCATATATCCCTTTTGAAGCTTTTATCTGCGGGTCGAGCTTGCCTGTCCGTTTCATGTTTTTCTTCACCATGCCTGCCATCGAAAAATTAGAATATTGCAAAATTTAGACGGGTTCAATACCCAATTTGGGGGGGTCTGGAGCCGCAAGGTTGAACGCTATGGCGAATTCGAAGGGGCCATGGATTCGGGAAAAAAAAGCCGAAACCACTCTGAGATTGGCATTGGAATGTGAGCTTCCAAGCGCGGGAAAACAAGAACTTTCCTCCATCTCAATCAGTTGTGTCTTAATGAAATAACTGTAACCAAATGAATTAAAGCCTTACATCCGTGACTTCGGCGTGAGATCTTCCAATTTCTCAAACTAAACAACGATTTAACTGCCATGTTAGTTTCACGCGCCGTAAGTGATCCAAAGCCTGACAGATTTCATCAGCAAGAAAAACCGGCTTGGGAGCTCATGCGATAAACACCCTCAAAACCCGATACCAAGGCATATTCCACGATTAGTTAGGAATTGCAAATTGAGAATCAGTTGGGCGACAGCGTCTTTGCCGAGCCCTTCAGACAGGGCCTGCGTGCCGACAATTTGGTTAGCGCGTCGCGCGGGCACTGCAAGCCCGGAGTCGGCAGCGCTGCGCAATCGACTGCAGGCGCCGATTGGTTAGCCCGTCGAGGGGGAACTGCAAGCTGGGTTCAACGGAGGGAACGGTGAAAGCCGTTTCTTACCCCTAATCGATTCTTGGGCTTGCTTGAGAAATTACGCCGTTTTTTATATTGATCACAGATGGTGATAACAAATATCGACAGTTTGAACCGTAAATATTGACCGTCCCTGCAGAGTTTGCCCAAATTTGCACCGACGGTGCATTCCGCGCTTATGGGCCGCGCAAAGGGATTTCGACAGTCACCTCGGTGTCGCCATCAGTCTCTGTTGTGACCCGGCAGGCCCCGCCGAGCGCGAGCGTGCGCTCGGCAATGGAATGGGGCGTAAACAGCTTGCCCGCCGTGCCAGGCCCACAGGGGTTGCTGATGCGCAAAGTGAACAACTGGTGGTCGCAAGCCAGCTTGATACATGCACTGCGTGCGCTCGTGTGGCGACGAACGTTGCTCAGGGCTTCGCTCACGATATGAAACGCCTCATTGGCCAGGGCATCGCCAATGCGCAACTCACCAGGGGACTCCACTGCAACGGCGATACCATAAAGCTCGCTGAAACGCGCCGCCTGGCGCCGCAAAGCCGGCACCAGCGCCGCCCGCCCGGGGTCTTCCTCGCCGCGCAGGCCCTTCACGAAGGTCCGCAGCTCCGTGATCTCGGAAGTTGCCATTTCGACAAGCCTTCCGATGTCGCTGGAAATCGGACTTTCCGGGGGAATTTTGCGTGCCAGGGCTTCCAGGCC
>JANOOO010000377.1:0-2337 GCA_031421375.1 Polaromonas sp. | reverse complement strand
GAGGCCGCGAGCTGGGTGGTAGCCTGGGTGATTTTGGCGGTTTCCTTCGGTGCCTTGCTGTGGTGGTACCTCGACGGCACTGCCGGGCGTGAGGTGGCCAACCGCAAGGCGCTGGAGTTTTTCACCGGCTACCTGATCGAGCAAACCTTGTCGGTGGACAACATGTTTGTCTTCGTGATGATCTTCACCTACTTTGCGGTGCCGCCCGAGCTGCAGCGCCGCGTGCTGCTCTACGGCGTGATCGGGGCGATCATCATGCGCGCCATCATGATTTTGGCTGGCGTCTGGCTGGTGTCTGAATTTGCCTGGATGCTTTATGTCTTCGGTGCGTTCCTGGTGATAACCGGAATCAAGATGCTGGTGATGGCTGACCGGAAGCCCGACCTTGAAAAGAACCCGCTGCTGCGCTGGCTGCGGGGCCACATGCGCATCACGCCAGACTTTCACGGCGAGAAGTTCTTTGTGCGCATCGACGGCCTGCGCTACGCCACGCCGATGTTTTTGGTGCTGATGATGATCGAGGCCAGCGACCTGGTTTTTGCTGTCGATAGCATCCCGGCCATCTTTGCGGTCACGACTGACCCGTTCATCGTATTCACGTCTAACATCTTCGCCATCATGGGTCTGCGCGCGCTGTATTTTCTGCTGGCTGACATGGCCGAGCGCTTTCATTTGTTAAAGTACGGCTTGGCGCTGGTGCTGGTCTTCATCGGCGGCAAGATGCTGGCGATGCCCTGGTTCCACATGCCGGTGCAGTGGTCGCTGCTGATCGTGGCCACCATCATTTTGATATCCGTCGTCCTTAGCTTGACTCTCTCAAGCCGAAAACCTGCCAGGAACGCTTCATGAACGACGCTGTGTTGCAAGGCTTGATGCCGGCTCCGATGCCCAAACCAAGCCACGATGAAAGAGACGACATCGGTCGCCTGGTCGCGCTGACATGGCATGGCAGCGGCACCGCCCCCAGCCCTGCCGGTGCGCGCTGGCTGGTGGCAGTTGATGGCTCCGCTTGCGCCTTGCGCGCAGTCGCCATGGTGGCCCGACTCGTGGTGGGCACGTCGGCCCCTGAAGTTGATCTGGTCCACGTGCAGCCCTGGCTGAACAAGGAAGCAGCCGAACACGAGCTGGCACGGCGCGGCTGGGCCGCCACAGCCGAAGCGCGTAAATTGCTCGAAGCGCAAGGCATCGGCTGGCACCTGCAAACGCTGATGGGAGAGGAAGCATCGGCCATAACGAGCCTGGCTGAAACGCTGGGCAGTCTGGGCATCGCGCTAGGCTCGCGTGGCCTGACGGCGACCGAGTCGGTGTTGCTCGGATCGGTTGCGCAAAAGGTTTCGCACCAGGCTAAAACCGCGGTGTTGATCGTGCGTCAACGAATGAACTGCAAAGAAAGCGGCAATGCCGCAGCTTGAGCCGGTCGTCCTGTTCTTCGTGCTGGGCCTCATCGCGGGGCTGGTCCGATCAGACCTCAGGATTCATGGCATCTTGTATGAATCGATCAGCATTTTTTTACTGCTCGCCATTGGCCTGAAGGGCGGCGTCGAGCTTGCCCGCCATTCATTGCCTGACCTGCTGCTGCCCGCTCTGGTGGTAGTCGCGGTTGGCGCGCTGATCCCGCTGCTGGCATTCCCGGTGCTGCGGCGCTTCGGCAAATTGCCCGCCGCCGATGCGGGATCCATTGCCGCGCATTACGGCTCCGTCAGCGTTGTGACCTTTGCCGTGGCCTTGAGCTACCTGGCACGCGCGGGTGAAACCCCCGAGGGCTACATGGTGGTGTTTCTGGTGCTGCTCGAGTTTCCCGCGCTGGTAATTGGCGTGCTGCTGGCGCGGCGCGGCGAGCCTGCTGCGCCGTGGGGAAAAGTGCTGCATGAGGTATTTACCGGCAAGAGCATCGTGTTGCTGCTCGGCGGCCTCGTAATCGGCTGGGCTGCAGGGCCGGATGGCATTGCGCCGCTCGACAAGCTGTTCTTTGCTTTGTTTCACGGGCTGCTGGCCGTGTTTTTGCTCGAACTGGGCTTGGTCGTGGCGAAGCGCTTCAGCGATCTGGTTCAGGCCGGTGTGTTTCTGGTGGCCTTCGCCATCGTCATGCCATTGACGGCAGCCGCGCTGGGCCTGGTTACGGGCACACTGCTCGGCCTGTCGGTCGGTGGCGTCACATTGCTGGCAACGCTTTACGCCAGCGCCTCGTACATCGCCGCACCGGCAGCCATGCGCATCGCCTTGCCGCAGGCCAATCCGGCGCTGTCGATTGGTGCAGCGCTCGGCGTGACTTTTCCCTTCAACATCGTGGCGGGGATTCCGCTCTATTACTGGCTTGCGCAGGCGCTTGCCTCGTGC
>JANOOO010000376.1:0-2565 GCA_031421375.1 Polaromonas sp. | reverse complement strand
GTTCGTGCGCTTTGGCTGGAATCAGGATTCCGAACTGGCCGAGTTGCCGATGACTTTCATCTTCATCGCCTGGCCGCTCACCGGCCTGACCTGGCTGCTCTTTCTGGGCGAATCGTTCCGCGCCAACCTGCGCATTGTTTTAGGCAAGGATTTGCATGACTGAAGTTGCCTTCACGCCCGGCACCGCCGCGATGGTTTTGTTCGGCACCTTCTTTCTGCTGCTGCTCGTTCGGGTGCCCGTCGCTTTTGCATTGGGCCTGGCCTGCCTGCCGCCTTTGCTGTTCGAGGATCGGCTATCGCCGATGGTGATATTCAACGAGGGTTTCAAAGCCTACAACTCCTTCATCCTGCTGGCCGTGCCCTTCTTCCTGCTGACCGCCAATCTGATGAACATTGGCGGCGTCACCGACCGGCTGGTTCGGCTGTCTCGCACGATGGTCGGCGGCATGCCGGGCGCGCTGGCGCAGATTAACGTCGTTCTGTCGGTGTTCTTTGCCGGCATATCGGGCTCATCGACAGCCGACGCCGCCAGCCAAAGCAAGCTCTTCATCGAAGCGCAGGTCAAGGAAGGCTACGACAAGTCTTTTTCAATCGCCATCACGGCGGTATCGGCGGTACTCGCGGTGATCATTCCGCCGTCGATTTTGATGGTGGTCTGGGGCGGCGTGATCTCGACGTCCATCGGCGCACTCTATCTGGCCGGCATCATTCCCGGCGTGCTGATCGGGCTGGCCCAAATGGCGACGGTGCATGTCTATGCCATACGCCGCAAGTACCCGGTCTATCCGCGCGCCACGTTCAAGGAGTTCATCGTCTCGGGCGTCCAGTCGGTGCCAGCGCTGATGACGCCGTTCATCATCGTCGGCGGCATTTTGCTGGGCTGGTTCACGGCCACTGAATCGGCTGCCGTTGCCGTGATTTATGCGGCGGTGCTGTCAATCTTTTTCTACCGAGAGATGGACCACAAGCACCTCTACACCGCGATGCTGGAGACCGGCAAGCTGGCCGCACTGACACTGTTTTGCATTGGCACCGCGTCAGCCTTCGGCTGGATGCTGGCCTACTACAAAATTCCGCAGACCATGCTGGCCAACGTAGATGCCTGGGGGCTGGGCATTACCGGCGTCGGCCTGTTGATAGCCGCGACTTTTCTGGTTGCCGGTACTTTTCTCGATGCGATCCCCGCCATCATCATCATCGGCACGGCGCTGGCACCGCTGGCCGCATCGGTCGGCATGCACCCGATCCAGTTTGCCATCATCGGTATCGTGTCGCTGGCCTTCGGCCTGGTGACGCCGCCCTATGGGCTGTGTTTGATGATCTCGTGCGCGGTCGCCAAGGTGCGGCTCACCTACGCACTCAAAGACACGATGATCATGCTGATACCGATGCTGCTGGTGCTGCTCGCGCTGATCATGTGGCCCGAGATTGCGTTGATTTTGCCCCGGCTGATTTCGCCCGAGTTGCTCAAGTAGGCGCGGGTCGCGCTGCGTGTCACGGGCCAACAGCACCCTGCCTCGCCTTGCCCTGTCAACGCCGCATTGCTGGTTGATGCTAATGACAATTTCAATTGTTCCGTGCTAAAACCGGCAGGGTTCCAGGATTCCAAAACATCATCTCTAGAGAGACCATGGCCGCAGTCCAAATCAAGAATGTTGAAAAATATTTCGGTGTGACCCACGTCATTCGTGGCGTGAACATCGAGATTGAAGACGGTCAGTTCACCGTGCTCGTCGGCCCCTCGGGCTGCGGCAAGTCCACCTTGTTGCGCATGATTGCCGGCCTTGAGGAAATAGGCGGCGGAGAAATCCTCATCGGCGGCAAAGTGGTCAACAAGATGATGCCCAAAGAGCGGGACATCGCGATGGTGTTCCAGAACTACGCGCTCTACCCGCATATGACGGTGCGCGACAACATGGCTTTCAGCCTGAAACTCGCCAAACAATCCACCGCCATGGTCAATGAGCGCGTCATGAAGGCCGCTGATATTCTGGGGCTGGTCGATTTGCTTGACCGCTTCCCGCGCCAGTTGTCTGGCGGTCAACGCCAGCGTGTCGCCATGGGCCGATGCATCGTGCGCGACCCGCAGGTCTTCCTGTTTGACGAGCCGCTGTCCAATCTTGACGCCCAGCTACGGGTGCAAATGCGCACCGAAATCAAAGAGCTGCATCAGCGCCTCAAAACCACCTCTGTCTATGTGACGCATGACCAGATCGAGGCCATGACCATGGCCGACAAGATTGTCGTGATGCGCGATGGCATCGTCGAGCAGACCGGCTCGCCGCTGGAGCTGTATGACCACCCTGCCAACCGGTTTGTGGCCGGCTTCATCGGCTCGCCTTCGATGAACTTCCTGCCGGGCGTGCTCAGGCGCAACGGTGGTGCGGCGACCGTCGAACTAACTGACGGCCTGTCCTTGCCCGCGCCGATCCACGCAGGCGGCCAGGACGGCCAGCAGGTGATCTACGGCGCGCGGCCCGAGCACTTTGACCTGGCTGGCGCGGGCGAGGGCGTGGCGACCGAGGTGGTGGTGGTCGAGCCCACGGGGGCCGACACCCAGATCTT
>JANOOO010000375.1:0-1882 GCA_031421375.1 Polaromonas sp. | reverse complement strand
ACGCAGTCGCTGTATGCCGGCCTGCAGGTGATCATGCCGGGCGAAGTCGCGCCCAGCCATCGCCACACGCAAAGCGCACTGCGCTTCGTCGTCGAAGGCCACGGCGCGTTCACGGCGGTCGATGGCGAGCGCACGCAAATGAAGCCGGGTGATTTCATCATCACGCCGAGCTGGACTTGGCACGACCACGGCCACCTCGGCGAAGTCGAAGCAAGCGGCCCGGTGGTCTGGCTCGACGGGCTCGACATACCGATGCTGCGGTTTTTCGATGCGGGCTTTGCCGAGAACGGCAGCGCGAAGCAGCAGGCTGTGACCAAGGCCGAAGGCATCAGCCAGCACTGGTTTGGCGCGAACATGCTGCCGGTCAGGTATGACGCCCCGTTCGGGCAAACGTCGCCGATCTTCAGCTACCCCTACGAGCGCACGCGCGAAGCACTGCACCAGCTTGAGTCGCATGCCGAAATCGACGCCTGGGACGGCGTAAAACTGCGCTACATCAACCCGGCCACCGGCGGCGCGCCCATGCCGACGATGGCGACTTTCATGCAGCGGCTGCCGCCCGGCTTCAATGGCAAGCCGTACCGGCAAACCGACGGTGCGGTGTTTAGCGTTGTCGAAGGCAGCGGCACGGTCGAAGTCGAAAACAAGGGCCGCAAGTGGTCTTTCGCCTTTGGCCCGCGCGATCATTTCGTGATTCCGTCATGGCACACTTCGACCCTGAATTCGCAGTCAGGTTGTGTGCTGTTCAGTTTTTCAGACCGCCCGGTGCATCAGGCGCTGGGCATACACCGAGAAGAAAGGTTGTCATGAGTTTTGTCATCACCCCGCCGCCCGCAGTCACGGTCCCCGTCGTCGGCACCTCGGCACGCTTTCCGGTCAACCGTGTTTATTGCGTCGGCCGCAACTACGAAGAACACGCGAAAGAAATGGGTTTCACCGGCCGCGAGCCGCCCTTCTTTTTCTTCAAGCCGACCGACACCGTGCTGGTGGTTGAGGCGGGCCAGACCGGCGAGATGGATTACCCCAGCCTGACCAAGAACCTGCATCATGAAATTGAGCTCGTCGTCGCCATTGGCACCGGCGGGCGCCGCATCTTGGCCGCTGACGCGCACAAGCACATCTTCGGTTACGCAGTCGGCCTCGACATGACACGCCGCGACCTGCAGGGCGAGATGAAAAAGCAGGGCCGCCCCTGGGAGATCGGCAAGTCCTTCGAGCAAAGCGCACCGATTGGCCCGATCACGCCAGCCGCACAGGCCGGTGATGTTGCCAACGCTGAACTCTTCATCCAGGTCGATGGCCAAGACCGCCAGCGCAGCAATGTGTCCAAGCTGATCTGGAACATTGGCGAGATCATCGAGCACCTGACCGCCGCCTGGGACTTGCGCGCCGGCGACCTGATCTACACCGGCACGCCCGAAGGCGTGGCGGCGGTGGTGTCAGGCCAAACCATGGTTTGCGGCGTGGCCGGGCTTGAAGGCTTGACCGTCAAAGTCGCCTGACGCCGACGCGCAGGAATCCGGTTTTTGAAGCTGCTCGAAGCCCTTGCCAAACTGTGCGCGATTTTGGCCGGCGCGCTGCTGACGCTCATCACTTTGATCACCTGCGCCAGCCTGATCGGCCGCAACACCAGCGGCTGGAGCCTGGTTGGCGACTTTGAATTGACCGGGGTGGCAGCCGGTGCAGCCATTGCCTTGTTCATGCCGTTTTGCCAGCTGCGGCGCGGCAACATCATTGTTGATTTTTTCACCGCACGACTCAGTGAAAAGTCCAACGCCGGGCTTGACCGCGTCGGTGCCTTGCTGCTCGCAGGGGTGTTTGCGCTGCTGGCCTGGCGCACATCGCTGGGGGGCCTTAACTCCTTCAACACGCATTCTGAAAC
>JANOOO010000374.1:0-3118 GCA_031421375.1 Polaromonas sp. | reverse complement strand
TTGACAGCACACGGCCCTCGTTATACGAAAGACAAGCGCCATGTTGATGAAATCTCCCACCCAGTCATTGACGCAGCAACTTTCGGCGCGCCTGTCGGAGCGCATTCGCAGCCGCCTGCTCGCCCCCGGCGCGCGGCTTCCCGTCGGTGCGGCTGTGTGCGCAGCAGCAGGGCGTCAGCATCTCAACGGTGGTCGCGGCCTATGACCAACTGCAGGCGCAGGGGTTGGTGGTGGCGCGCCGCAACAGCGGCTTCTTTGTTCGTGAATATGGTCTAAATCAAGCTTCAGTCCAATATGCACGGGCGCAGACAGCTCCTGAAAGCATAGCGACTGGCCTACCCCGAAAAGGGTCGTTTTTTGCGGGCGAGACGCTCCAAGCCGATGCAGCCGATGCAGGCGGTGCGATGCCGTCGCCCGACTCGCGTGCGGCACCGGTCGATGCGACGGCGCTGATCCGCGGCCTGTTTCTCGCTGGCGGCAGCAAGCCGCAACCCGGCATGGGCGTGTTTCCACCCGACTGGTTAGAGACCCGGTTTCTGGCCGCCGCCGTGCGCAAGTTCACCAGTGTCGCGTCGCTCTCAAGCTGGTCGCTACGCTACGGAGACCCGGCCGGCGATGCGAATTTGCGGCAGGCGCTCGCAGGCCGGCTCGGCGACATCAACCTGCAGGTGCAGCCCGGGCAGATCGTCACCACCGTCGGGGCAACGCATGCGCTTGACGTGGTCAGCCGCACCCTGCTGCGCGCGGGCGACGCGGTGATGGTCGAGGAGCCTGGATGGGCCGTCGAGTTCGCCCGGCTGGACGCGCTGGGCATGAAAATCCTGCCGGTGCCGCGCCTGGCCGATGGCCCCGATCTGGCCGTGATGGAGCGTTACTGCCAGATTCACCGGCCCCGGCTTTTTGTCAGCGTCAGCGTGCTGCACAACCCGACCGGTGGCTGCCTCGGCCCCGGCAGCGCCCACCGCCTGCTGCAACTGGCGCAGGCCCATGATTTCCGGATCGTTGAGGACGACACCTACAGCCACCTCGCTCCCGAGCACGCGACCCGGCTCAGCTCGCTCGACGGTCTGCAGCGCACGATTTACGTCGGCGGCTTCGCCAAAATCCTGGTTCCGGGCTGGCGCGTCGGCTATCTGACTGCATCGCGCGAGCTCGCCGAACGTTTCACCGACACCAAAATGCTCTCGACGCTCAGCACACCCGCGCTGCTGGAGCAGGCGCTGGCCTGGTGCATCACGCAGGGCCAGCTGCGCCGCCATGCCGAACGCATCCGCATCCGCCTGGCGCAGGCGCGCGGGCGCAGCGTGAAGTTGGCGCTGGCTCACGGCTGCACCTTTGCGGCCGAACCCGCCGGCCTTTTCGGCTGGGTCGATACCGGCGTCGATACCGATGCGCTGGCGCAGCGCCTGCTGGATGTGGGCTACCTGATAGCGCCTGGTTCTCTTTTTTATGCTGTGCGCAAGCCGAGCCCGCTGATGCGCATCAATTTCGCAACGACGCAAGACGCCGATTTCTGGGCGGCTTTTTCACAAGCTCGCCAGGATTTTTAGGCAGGTCTGCAGGACTCCTTTCAGCCTGTGATGGCGAGAGTTCGGGCACCTGCGGCTATTGTATTTTTTGTCCACGCAGGGCTATTGCTTGCAAAAAAGCAGCTCGCAGATCATCACGATCCGCACATCGCAGTCCCGCAAAAGTTGAGCAGACCTTCCCGCAGAAAAACACCGTCAGCCACGGCGGGCGGGCGGCTGGCAGAGGCGCAGCGTGATAGTAATTTAAGTCTGCATGACCGACATCCCCCTCGCGCCACCAAAGGGCTGCTGCAACTGTGACCAGTTCAACAATTTCAGGACACGATAAAAGACAAGCTGCAACAGCCTCCCGTCTGGAAGCACGCCGTATGAAGCGTGCGTCAAAGCCAACTCCGGCTGATGACAACCACCCAGGAAAGTTTGTCGTTTATCCGTAACGACATTTGGACGAAAGGCGCATGTTATTAGAAAAATTCAATTTAATTTCATGCATTAGTTCTCGATTTTTCAAATCAATTTGTAATTGGATGAGAAAAATATGTCGATGAAAAACGTTTTAGATACACTTAAAAACTATTTTAGGAATAGTCCTACATAAAAACCAAATTTTCTCTGTGAAAAACGCGCCTCCCGTCCGACAACTTTCAGGAAAGACAAACATGCTCAAGTCCCGCGCACTGCTGCTGTGCTTATTCATCCTGGCTGGTTCAGCCGCCTTGCACGCACGCGCGCAGAACGCGAGCCCACCCACAGCTGCACCGGTCGAATCGACGCTCAGCGTTTTTCAGGTTCGCAAAAATGCCGAAGGCAAAGAAGTGCTGAGCGCGGCTGACAAGGCGGCTCCCGGCGAAGTGCTTGAGTACCAGAACCTGTACCGCAACAACGGCAAATCGGCACTGAAGTCCTTGACTGCCACGCTGCCTTTACCCGCCGGTCTTGGCTATGTCGCGGGCAGCGCCCAGCCAGCCAATCCCCAGGCCAGCCTGGACGGCAAAACCTTCGCCGACATTCCGCTGAAAACGATGGTCAAGGGGGCAGACGGCAAGCTCCAGCCGCAGTTGGTTCCCTATTCGGACTACCGCGCACTGCGCTGGACTATCGGCGAGCTGCCGTCAAACGAAAAAGTCATGGTGAGCGCTCGGGCCCAGGTGAGCCCTGTGCTGGTCACTCCCCCAGCCTCAGCGCCCACCGCCACCAGGTAGAGGCGAATTGATCACGTCCAGGCCGCCCCGCGCGGGCTTTTTAACCGGCCCGCGCCTTCGCGACGCTGGCTGCTTCCTCCTGGAGCGGCTTCAGCCGACACGTCGCTCCCAAAACGATGCCTGCCGCGTTTTTTTCAGCCAGGCCGGGCTGAGCCCCATTGTTTCGCTCGATCCGCCCTGACAGGCTAACTGGTGAAGTCGGTCGCAGCTCCGCCCAGGCAGCAAATTAAAAAAGTTAAACGTAACGTATCAACCGAGGGAATCTCAATCATGACAACTACCCACAGCGCGTGGTCCGCCACCGGAGCCAAGCTCCAGGGCATCTGGATCGCATTCGCGGCTATCGCCGTTTTCTTCCTGCTCTTTGCCGGGTCCGGTCACGCGGCC
>JANOOO010000373.1:0-1938 GCA_031421375.1 Polaromonas sp. | reverse complement strand
CCCGATTGGCCCGATTGGGAGGGGGCTTGACGCGCATGTCCTGCCCTATAATCGCGCCACTGGAAACGTGACCGAGTGGCCGAAGGTGCTCCCCTGCTAAGGGAGTATGGGGTGTAGAGCCTCATCGAGGGTTCGAATCCCTCCGTTTCCGCCAGTAACAAAAAGCCGCCTTTGGGCGGCTTTTTTGTTTGCGGCTGGTACATCGGGTCTGCCGTTCGCACTCCTTCAAAAACGGGTAAACGATGACTGCCCCTCACCGCGCAGGTCATGAAAATGGGTCCCCGTCAGGCGCTGAATTTGCGTGCCGCAACACGACGCCCTCATCCTCGTTCACCCCCATTCACCTGAAAGGACACCATGAAAATCTCACTCGTCATGACCGCCGCGCTGCTCGCGCTCGGCCTTGCTACCACGGCCGGTGCGCAAACACTGAAGAAAGTCACTGATGCCAACAAGATCACCGTCGCCTACCGTGAAGCGTCGGTGCCCTTCAGCTACCTCATCGGCTCCAGCAAAGCCGTCGGCTTTTCAGTCGAGCTGACCGAGGCCATTGTTGATGACGTGCGCAAAGCCGTAAAAAAACCGACGCTAGCAGTCGCCTACATGGCCGTCACCTCGCAGAACCGGATTCCGTTGATGGTCAACGGCACCATTGATCTGGAGTGCGGCTCGACCACCAATAATTCGACGCGCGCCAAGGACGTGACCTTCTCGACCAACATTTTCTACACCGGCACGCGCCTGCTGACCAAGAAAGATTCGGGAATTAAAAACTACGCAGATCTGGCCAATAAAGTCGTGGCCAGCACAACCGGCTCGACCAACGCGCAGGTCATCCGCAAATACAGCGCCGACAAGAAGCTCGACATGCAGCTGGTGCTTGGCAAGGACCACGACGATTCACTGTTGCTGGTTGAGACCGACCGCGCGAAAGCCTTTGCGATGGACGACATCTTGCTGTTCGGCCTGCGTGCCAACAGCAAAAACCCGGCTGCCCTTGAAGTCGTCGGTGAGTCGCTGCAGGTCGAGCCTTACGCCTGCTTTATGCGCAAAGACGACCCGGAGTTCAAAAAGCTGGTTGATGGCACGATCAACCGCATGATGAAGTCGGGCGAGTTTGCCAAGCTGTATGACAAGTGGTTCACGCAGCCGATTCCGCCCAAGGGCATGAATCTGGGCCTGCCAATGAGCGACGATTTGAAGGCCAATCTGAAGGCGCCTAGCGACCAGCCGGCGATGTAGTCGGTGCTGGGCCCATGTCGCCGCGGGTTCGGTCCGCTCAATCGCTTGATGCGCTCCAGCGCTTGTCCCACGCCACCTTGTCAATGTCGCGCCGCTCACGCTTGGTCGGGCGGCCATGCTCACGCTGGCCTGCAGGCTCCTCGCCGAGTCGGCGCGCTTCAGCCAGCCGGGCGCGAAGGGCCTGGCTCTGTGCTGTTTCCTCGTAGAGTTGCTGCGCCACCGGTGCCGGGCCGCGCTGGCTGCTCAGGCCGCGCACCTCAAGCGTGCGCGTCAACGGCCCCTGGCGCAGCGCAACGATGTCGCCCAGCTTCAGCTCGCGTGACGCCTTGGCCTCCTGTCCATTGACGCTCACCCGCCCCTTACCAATCTCGTCAGCCGCCAGCGACCGCGTCTTGTAAAAGCGCGCGGCCCAGAGCCATTTGTCGATGCGTAATTTGTCCATCTGAGGCGATTTTGTACCTTGCCATGCAAAGGCGTTTGCGGGGAAAACCGGGTCATCTGATCGCCATAAGCGCAGCATAATGACACGGCTCAAACTGTCTTCCAAAAACCCCGTCGACCCCTTCGACCCTTTCACTTTCAGGAGACAAACATGCGTCGCGATACCTTCTTAAGAGCCATAGCCGCTCTCACTGCCAGTGGTGCCTTCCCCCTGTCGGCGCTGGCCGCAGCCAACGTCAAAATGATGATCCCCGC
>JANOOO010000372.1:0-1730 GCA_031421375.1 Polaromonas sp. | reverse complement strand
GGTGACTTCGCCCGGCGCGTCGATCAGCCCCATGATCGAATATCCGGTCATCGACTTGCCCGAGCCCGACTCGCCGACCAGGCCCATGATTTTCCCCGGCATGACGGTGAACGACACGTCGTCCACCGCCCGGGCGATGCCGGCCTGGGTTTTGAACTGCGTTTGCAGATGGCTGACGGCCAGCGTCGGCGTAGCTGTTTTTTGATCAGGCGCGACGTTCATTGGGTTTGCAGTCGGGGGTTGAGCACGTCGCGCAGGTGGTCTGCGACCAGGTTGATGGCCACCACTGTGACCAGCAGCGCCACGCCGGGGAAAAAGCTGATCCAGTATTTGCCGCTCAAAAGATACTGAAAACCATTGGCGATCAACAGCCCCAAAGAAGGCTCAGTCACCGGCAGGCCCAGGCCAAGAAAAGACAGCGTCGCCTCCAGCGAAATCGCCGACGCCACCTGCAGCGCGGCAATCACGATCAGCGGGGGCAGGCAGTTTGGCAGCAGATGCCGCAGCATGATGCGCGCCGGCGACAGGCCGAGCACGGTGGCGGCCTCGATGTATTCTTTTTTTCGCTCAACCAGCGCTGCACTGCGCGCCGTGCGGGCGTAGTAGGCCCACTGCACGGCCACGAGCGCGATGATGATCTTGCCGACGCCCTGCCCTGTCAGCGCCAGCAAAATCAGCGCGATGAGGATAGGCGGAAACGACAGTTGAATGTCGGCGACACGCATGATGAATGCCTCGGTGCGTCCACCGACGTAGCCTGCAATCAAACCCAGGCTCAAGCCGATGATCAGCGCAATCACCGTGGCGCTGACGCCCACCATGACCGAAATTCGCACGCCGTACAAAATCGCCGAGAGCATGTCGCGGCCCTGCTCGTCAGTGCCGAGCAAAAACGTCAGCGAGCCATCGACGGACTTTTCACCGGGCTTCATCCTTGAATCCATCACGTCGAGTTTCGACAAATCGTAGGGGTCTTGCGGCGACAGCCACGGCGCAAACAGCGCAGCCAGAAGAATGATGACCAGCAGCACAAAACCGATGGTGGCGATCTTGCTGGCGAAGTAGTTGCGGGTGAAGCGCCGAAAAGGCGTCTCCGGCGCAAGGCTCAAGGCAACGGCGGTCATGGGGTCAGGCACCTATCCTTTGGCATCGGCCAGCCGCACCCGCGGGTCCAGCAGTGAATACAGCACATCGACGATCAGGTTGATGAAAATAAAAATAACGACGATCAGCATCAGGTAGGCGACGATGACCGGGCGGTCGAGGAAGCGGATCGAATCGATGATGAGTTTGCCCATGCCGGGCCAGGCAAAAACCGATTCGGTCACGATGGCAAACGCAATGATCGAGCCGAACTGCAGCGCGATCACGGTGACGATGGGAATCAGAATGTTTTTGAGCACGTGTACGCCGATGATTCGGCTGTTGCTCAGGCCCTTGGCGCGGGCGAACTTCACATAGTCCTGCAGCAGCGCCTCTTGCGCGCCCGCACGGGTCAGGCGTATCACCAGCGCGATGTTGAACAGCGCCAGGTTGAAGGCCGGCATCATGATGTGCTTGAGCCCTTCCCACGACAGGAAGCTCACGGGTATGCCAAGCAGCAATTCAGTCGGCCCGCGCCCGCTTGAAGGCAACCAGCCCAGCTGCACGGCAAACACCATGATGAGCATCAGGCCGACCCAGAACGTCGGCAGTGAAAAACCCAGAATCGACACCGCCATGATGGTTTT
>JANOOO010000371.1:0-9238 GCA_031421375.1 Polaromonas sp. | reverse complement strand
GGTCTTGTTGCCGCCGGTGCCCAGGCCGGTGCAGTCGTCGCGCTTGATGTAAAGGTTAGGGCCGCCAAGCGCATCGGTCAGGCGTGGCATGAATTCGAGCGGGGTCGGGCCGTGGGTGATGCGGACGCGAGGGAAGCGGGTGAGTTTCATGAGGTGCTTTCGGAAAGGGGAAGTGTCTGGGTGAAGAGAAAAAGAAAGTGGAAGAGGAGCTTCCAACGCAAAGACGCCAAGTCGCAAAGGGCGCAAAGCAAAGACAAAAAAGGGTTTTCCTTTGCGTTCTTTGCATCTTCGCGCCTTTGCGTTGGAAACTTGGACCCGCCAGTGAGTACTTACGCAATTTTAAGGAAATAGTAGCCAGGACCGTTTATAAATGGGCGCAAGCCGCTATGAAAATAATAGCGACTGACGGACGAACATGGTTCTCGGCTCAATCCGGCAGCGTCGCCATAAACGCTTCAAGCTCGTCAATTGGCAGCGTTTTGCAAAACAGATGACCCTGGTAGCACTCGCAGCCGTGCCAGGCCAGAAAGGCGCGCTGCGCTTCGGTTTCCACGCCCTCGGCCATCACGGCCAGGCCCAGGCTTTGCGCCAGGCCAATGATGGTGCGCGCGATCGCCGCGTCATTCGGGTCCGTCAGCACGTCCTTGACAAAACTGCGGTCAATCTTCAGCTGGTCTAGCGGCAAGTGCTTCAGGTAAGACAGCGCCGAATAGCCGATGCCGAAATCGTCGATAGCGAGTGTGACGCCGGCGCGCTTGAGCGCGCCCATCTTGGCAATCGTCACCTCGATGCCGGTGGCCAGCAGGCTCTCGGTGAGTTCGAGCTTCAGGCGCTCTGGGGCGATGTTGTGCGCACGCAATGCCGCAAACACCATTTCGACAAATTCGGGGTGGCGAAACTGCCGTGCGCTGACGTTGACGGCGATGCTGAAGGCTGCCCGGTTGGGCCGCCCGGCCCACTCGGCGAGCTGCGCGCAGGCGGTCTCAATCACCCACTGGCCCAGCGGCAAAATCAGCCCGCTCTCTTCGGCTTGCGAGATGAAGTCGTCGGGGCCGACCAGGCCGCGTTCGGGGTGCTGCCAGCGTAGCAGGGCTTCGACGCCAATCATTCGGCCATCGCGGCCGACCTGGGGTTGGTAATGCAGAACAAACTGCTGGTCGCGCAGGGCCTGGCGCAGCTCGGCACTGAGTGCGGCACCGGCCGTGGCCACTGCCTGCATCTCGGGGTCAAAAAAGCAGATGTCGTTGCGCCCGGCGGCCTTGGCCTGGTACATCGCCAGGTCGGCTTGCTTGAGCAAGTCGCCGATGTTTTGCCGGTTGTGGCTAAACAGCGTGACGCCCAGGCTGCAGGTGCCGTGGTATTGGTGCCCACCGAGGTCGTAGGGTTCGCTGAGCGCGGCCAGCAGGCTTTCGGCAATCTTGCGCGTCTTGTCGGTGACGGCTTGGTGGTCGTCGCCCTGGCCTTCAAGCAGCACAACAAATTCATCGCCGCCCAGGCGGGCCACTGTGTTGGCGGCGCCCAGGCAGGTGCGCAAACGCGTGGCGACTTGTTGCAGCAACAAGTCGCCCTTGGCGTGGCCCAGCGTGTCATTGAGCATCTTGAAGTGGTCGAGGTCGATGAACATCAGCGCGCCAATCAATTGCGACGCGCCGCCTTGCGCCAGCGCCTGCTGCAGGCGGTCCATCAGTAATTGGCGGTTGGGCAGCTGCGTCAGCGTGTCGTAGAAGGCCAGGTGTTCGATTTCATTTTCGGAAATTTTGCGCGCCGTCACGTCGCGCGCCACCGAGACCCAGTGCGTCAAACCGCGGTTGAAGTAATCGACCGGAACGATCTCCAGCTCCAGCCAGAAGGGCGAGCCGTCCTTTTTGTAATTGATCAACTCGGCGCGCACCGGTCGGGCCTCAGTCAATGCGGCGCGAATCCGGTCAAGCTCGCCTCTAGCGGTGTTCGGCCCCTGCAGCAGTCGCGGTGAGCGGCCCAGCACATCACCCCGGCTGTAGCCGGTCTGGCGCTCAAACGCATCGTTGACAAAAACAATGCGCGGGCCAGGCGCGTTAATTGAGCTGGCCTCGGTAATCAGCACCATGTCGTTCAGGCGCGAGATGCTGGTTTGCAGCAGCAGCAACTGCTCTTGCGATTGGCGTATCGCGCTGACATCGCGCAGGTAGGCCGCAATGCCGTCCTCGAACGGGTAGGCGCGCACCTCCAGCCAGCGGTCGATCCGGGGGTAAAAATCCTCGAACTCGACTTCGGTATTGCCATGGAGCAGTGCGCGCAACTCGCGCCGCAGGCGCCCGTCACTCGAATCTTCAAGCAGGCTCCAGATTGGCTTGCCCAGCAGATCGACGCGATCAACTTTAAGCAGCCGCTCGCTCTCTGCATTGACGTAGGTCAGCCGGCCTTCCCGATCCAGCGTGACGAAGGCTTCGGTGATGCTGGCCAGCGTGGTGCTCAGGCGCATCGTGACGCTGATGGACTCCTGTTCCACGCGCTTTTTCTCGGTCAAATCCTGCATCACGCCGTGCAGCTGCAGCCCACTGCCCCTCACCAGCTCGCCCGTCACGCGTACGCACAAGTACCCGCCCGCCCCGCGCTCCACGCGGGCCTCACTGTCAAATGCCCTGCCGCTGGCCTGGCAGTCTTCAATGGCTGATTCGAGCTGCATCCGTGATGCCGGGTCAAACCGGGCAAGCAGCGCCGCCGCGCTTGTCACGCTGCCCGGCGCGAGGCCGAGCATCGCGTGCAAGGCTGGGCTGCAACTGACGGCGCGGGTGGTCAGCTCCATCACCCAGCTGCCGGCGCCCAGCGCGCGCTCAACGATGTCGGTGTGGGCTGGAGCCAGCATGAGGGCATGTTGGGTCGCCAAATTGGCAGCAAGGTGAGGCGGTGAATCTTTCATGGCGACGGGTGCAGACACAACTTGAAATAGCGCTACAGGGTATGTTGCAAATTGGTTTCTTTCCATCGGACAAGACCGACGATTTGACTGGCCCTGTGGCCTGCAATTGACCTGCAATTGGCTTGGTTGTGGCCTCGTCGTGGCCTGGTTGTGGCCTGGTTGTGGCGTGATGATGGTGCGCGCTGAACGCATGGCTTGCCGATCATCCGAACCCCGTGCTGCGATTTATCTTCTGTGTCTTTTCTTGACGATTCTCAGGCGTGTTGTAACTTGCGTTGCAGTCCTACGCCAAAGGCATCCTGAAGCCTAGGTGAAGCACATTTGATGTTGGTTCCAATAGCAGTTTAGTAAACAGTTTTTCGCTAATTTGCGCCGATGCATCCGTTTGGCTCTTCTTGGCCCACACCCCGATGACCACCCTTCATTCGCCGCTTGACCGCCTGCAGTACTGCGTTGGCGTTGATGAATTGAAAGAGCAGCTTCGGGTGATGTGCGCGCCTTATGGCCGCATCTCGCGCCTGGACGTGTTGCGCGCCCAGCGCAGCGGGAAGCGGCAGGCGATTTGCCTGTGGCGGATGGAGTCGAGTGAGCGCGAGCAAGAGATCATCTCTACCTTCGGCGTGGGGCGCTTTGGTGGCGACTTGGTGGCGGTCGTTGAGCTTCGGCCGCCTTCAGCACTTGATCCGCTGAGCCCCCGATCAGGCTGGGGCGATCTGGAGCCCATGCCTCCAATGGCCTAGCGGGACGCGTCAGCCTGCTATGGAAGTCATGGCCTGGTCATCTCTTGCACCTGCAGCCAGTGCTTTGTCAGCCTTTCTGGCGGCAGGCGTGCTGTTGGTGTTGTTGCTGTCACTCCTCGACGACCTGTTTATTGATGCGTGGTATTGGTCGCGGCGCATGCGCTGGGCGTTGCGCGGGCGTTATGCCCCGCTGTCGGTCGATGAGTTGCGTAGCAGAGGCGAGCAGCCCATCGCCATCCTGGTCGCGGCATGGAAGGAGCCCGCCGCCTTGACGGCGATGCTTGAGCGCCTTCAGGCAACGCTTGGCTACCGCAACTTTCAGATTTTTGTCGGCGTCTATCCCAACGATGTGGACACCATCGTCGCACTGGAGCGCTTGTCTGCGCAGCACGAGCGCATTCAACGTGTTGATGTGCCGCACCCGGGGCCGACCTGCCGGGCCGACGCGCTCAATTGGGTGGTTGAAGGTGTCTTCGCCTATGAGGCACGAGAAGGCACGGCGTTTGCGGGCTTGGTCGTGCATGGCATGGGTGACGTGTTGCATCGCCTGTCTCTGGCTTATTTCAATTACCTGCTGCCGCGCAAAGACATGATTGCGCTACCGGTTGCGGCGCTTGATCAGCCCTGGCATGCGCTGGTGGCCGGCACCGTGATGGACGAGTCTGCGCAGAGCTACAGCAAAGGCGCAGTGCTGCGCGAGCGGGCCGCCTTTGTGCCGGCAGCTGGCGCGGGCGTGTGCCTGTCGCGCCGTGCAGTTCAGGCCCTGGTGCGGCTGACCTGCGCCAAACCCTTCGACGTGGCCAGTCTCAGCGACGACTACGGTGTCAGCAGGGCCTTGGCCCGGCTTGATCTGCGCACCTTGTCGGGCGAGTTTCCGGCAGACATCGAGCCGCAGGAAATTGTTGCCACGCCACTTGCGATACGCAGGCACTTCCCCACCACGTTCGCACGCGCCTACCGGCACAAGGCGCGTCGGCTGCTTGATTTGCTCCTCAACCGTGGCAGTCGGCTGCCGCGCGGTCTGTCACCGGGGGCGCGCTACCTGCAACTCAGGCAAACCAAGTTCGTCGTGATGGGTTTCGTCGTGGCGCTGGCCTACCTGGTCGCTCTGCTTGCGCTGCTGACCGGCACGCTCGCGCCCGGCGGTGCCTGGGGCGTGTTGACCGGGGTGCTTGCGCTCTTGCTGGTGGGGCGTCTCGCCCATCGGGCTTATTTCACGACCCGGCTGTATGGCTGGCGTCACGGCGCAATGGCCTTGCCGCGTGCCGTGGTTGGCCACGCGCTTGATTTGATGGCAAGCCTGCGGGCCTGGCGCTTGTACGCCCTGCACACCGTGCGGGGCAAAAAGCTCACCTGGGACAAAACCATGCAGCCGCAGCCGCCGCCGCAGCAGCAGCAGCAGCACGAGGGGGGCGCACCGCAGCGCAGTCGCCATCGCCTCGGCGACTTGCTGATGGCGTGGCAGGCCGTTGATGGCGGCGAGCTTGATGCAGCGCTGCGCGAACAGCAGGCCACGCATCTGCCGCTGGGCCGCATTCTGGTGTCAAACGGCTGGCTTGATGAAGAGACGCTGGCCGAGGCTATTGCCTATCAGGAAAACCTGCCGCGTGGGCAGTTGAGCGTTGATCTGGTGCGTGCGCATGCCGGGTATTTGCCGCTGCATCTGTGTACCTTGCACCGCCTGGTGTACATCGGCACCGACAGCCAGCAATGCCCACTGCTGGCGGTGGCCAGCCCACTCCCGCCACCGGTGCTTGACGAGCTTAAAGCCATTCTTAACGACATGCCGAGGCAGCGCATCGTGCGTGAAAGCGAGATTGCCATTGCCTTGCGCCTGCTGCGCGGTGCGCCGGACAGCTTCAACCCGATCAGGAACGGCATCGCTGGTGTGCCGCTGCTGGGCGACATGCTGATCGAGCAATGCCTGTTGTCGCGCAAGGTATTTGAAAGCGCGCTGGAGAGTTACCGGCCCGAACGCCATGGCCGTCTGGGTGACTACCTGGTTGAACGCGGCGTCATCGTGCGCGACGTGATTGAGCGCGTCGTGCTGCAGCAGCGCCTGATGCATGCCGAGGTGACGCGCGCCGGGCGTTGAAAAGCGGCCCCGGAGCATCGCAGTTTTGCGTTAACACCCCGGCGCGAAGCTGCAATGGCCACGCTCAACCGCGAGACGCGGGAGAGCGCAACATTTGGTAAGAAGACAAGCCGAAAACGCGTGGGACTTACTTGGTTACGCTTCTTGCAATATGGCGAATTTTGGCGCTGAACGGGGCCGTACCATCCGGGCTTGTTTTTAAGGAAACCCCATGGCAACACCGTTTTTTGGCAAGCGCGAAGCAGACACCCCGCCCTCTAACCTGCGTGGGGCGTCCGGCGCGTCTGGTGCCTCTCCAGGGTCCGCCTCGACTGGCTCACTGAACCCGGCATCAGGTGCTGCGGCCGCATCGATGCCGCAGGGCAGCAGCGCCAAAACTGCTGCCGAGTTGTCGTCGGTCGGCAAGTCTGCAGAAGGCGGCAGCAAGCTCACCGTCGGCCCGAACATCAAGCTCAAAGGCGTTGAGATCACCGATTGCGACACGCTGGTGGTTGAAGGCCTGGTTGAGGCGACGATGGACTCGCGCGTGATCCAGATCGCCGAGCAGGGCTCGTTCAAAGGCTCGGCCGAGATCGACCTTGCCGAGATTCGCGGCGAGTTCAACGGCAACCTGACGGTGCGCCAGAAGCTCGTGATTTACGCCACCGGCAAAGTCACCGGCACCATTCGCTACGGCAAGATCGTCATCGAAGAAGGCGGGCAGCTGTCAGGCGAGATCATGTTCGGTGCCGGCCCGACTGCAAAACCTGCGCAGGGCAGCAAGCAGAATCTGCAGGCCGTTTAACAAGCGGGTGAGCGCGCCCCGCTGGTTGAACACGGCTCCTAAAACAGCCGAAAAACCAGCGGAATCAACAGCGACGCAAGCACCACCTGGAGCCCCAGCGCCAGGCCCGCATATGCGCCCGCATCAGCATCGACCTGCAGCGCCCGCGCCGCACCAATGCCGTGCGAAGCAGTGCCAAGCGCAAAGCCGCGTGCTGACCAGCCTTCTTCGTCTTTCGGAATGCGCAGCGCGTCAAATAAATAGCGCCCCGCGACTGCGCCGACCAGCCCGGTCAGCACCGCAAACACCGCAGCCAATGCCGCAATGCCGCCGATCTTGTCGGCAATGCCCATGGCGACCGGGGCTGTAACTGACTTTGGCACCATCGACAGCACCACCTCGGCAGGCAGGCCCAGCGCCCAGCCCAGCAGCCAGGCCGACCCCGCAGCCGCTGTGCCGCCAGCCAGCGCGACCAGCAATAAAGCAGCCCAATGCTGGCGCAGTTGCGCGCGCCGCTGCCACAGCGGCCAGGCCAGCGCCACCACGGCAGGGCCCAGCAGAAAGTGAATGAACTGCGCGCCAGCAAAGTAGGCCGGGTAGGTCACCCCGCTGGCCAGCAGCCCTGTGGCCAGCGCCAGCACCGTCCACAGCACCGGGTTGGCCCACGGCGGCTGGCCCAGGCGCGCATAGAGCGCTTGCGCCAGCACGTAGGTGGTGAGCGTTGCAGTCAGCCCGAACAGCGGCGTGGCTGAAAGGTAAACCCACAGTTCAACGAAGTCGCGCATGGCTTGGGCTCTTATTCGCGCTGCATGGGCCTTGCGCGGCGACGTTGCAACCAGTTCAGTCCCAGTACCGTCACCGTGAGGCCGATCAGCGTGGACACGACGACGACAAGCAAAATGCGCAGGCCATAGTCAGCAACCAGGCCGAGGTGTGTCATCACCCCCACACCGACTGGCACGAAGAGTAACGAAAGGTGCGCGAGGAGGAAGTCGGCGCAGCTGGAAACCGGCTTTTGCACGGACTCGAACTGCAGCGCCGGCAGTAACAAAAGCATGCCAATGACCGGCCCGGGAAAGGGCAGCGACAAGCCGCGCGCCAGCAATTCACCCATCGACTGGAACACCAGCAGCCAGGCGAGGCCGCGCAGGGCTGTCATGGGATCGCCAAAAGTTGACAAGCGGGTTGAGCCTTCCTTTTTCGCTGGCAAGAGAAGGCGCTAATTCGTGAGCCCTGCATGACTCCTTCCCCCATCGGGCGAAGGTGGGGATTGAGGCCCCCTGCAGCACTGCCGCCCTTTGCTGAAAACCGCTGGCACGACCTGCGCCCGCATGGTCCGCGAGGTGCTTGTTCAAACGCCCCCATCCCAACCTTCCCCCGGAAGGGGAAGGAGCAAAGCGGGGAGCCCCTCACCCCGCCCTCTCCCGGAGGGAGAGGGAGTAAGAAAGAATCGCCCCATTCGAGCAGGGGCCGTGGAACCGGCTTTGCCGGGCCACAGGCGCTGCGGCCCCCTCGGGGGGCAGGGAGATACACTAAGTGAGCGACCGTGGGGGCCATATACACCGTGGGGGCATATTCAGTATCGGGTGACAACCGTGGACAACTGGAAAATCATTAAATTCGATTCGCTGACCTGCGCATCAACGCGGCGAAACAGCGGGTTGGGCGTCGGCCTGACCAGCAGCACGACCTGAAAGGCGCGGCCTGCCTGCTCGCACACGGCGGTGATGTCGCCGACGCCCGGAAACTGCCGCGAAAGCCGGATTTTGATCAGCTCGTTTTCAGCGCAAATTTGTGCCTGCAATACGTCGGCGCTGCGCACGGCGTTATTGGTCAGCGCGGTCGTGGCCTGCAGTCCGGCCAGCAGCGCAACCGCCACAATGCCAAGGGCCACCAGCACCTCGATCAACGTGAAGCCGCGTTGCCCTGTGCAACGGCCGCGCGCGATTCCGGTGCCGTGGCGAGGAGGCCAATTTGTCAAGGATTGCCCTCTACCTGAACTGCAAAAGGCCGAAGTCCGTCGGTAGCCACGCGCAGCGAACGCCCGGGCTGGCTGATGCTGCTTAGCTCAATGACCTGCGCGCCGATGATGGGCTCAGGCCCGAGCTGAATTGCCGCGCCCGGACGCACCGCAACATCGCCTGACAGCCACTGCGCAGGCAGCGCGTTCGGCGGCAACCCTTCAAAGCGAAAACCTTCTGGCGTGGTGCGCCAGATCACCGCGCTGCCGCTGGCGCGCGACTGCGCACGTGCTGATTCAAACAACGTGGCCAGCCGCTGCCCCTCGCGCTCGAGCTGGGTCTGCGAGCTGTCGCGCAAAGACAGCGACACGCCCGCCGTTGCGAAGGCAATGATGGCGATGACGACCAGCAGTTCGAGGATGGTGAAGCCTGCCTGGCGCAGTGCGGTTGGTTTGCGTCGCCCGAGCAATTCAGAGCCCGGAGTGCCCTCACCCCAACCCTCTCCCGGAGGGAGAGGGGGCAATTCAGGGGGCAGGGAGTGGAGGCGCAGAGCCCTCACCCCAGCCCTCTCCCGGAGGGAGAGGGAGCAAGACGGGGAATCTTCACTCCAGCAAGGGCCGCGGGACTGGCTTTGCCAGACCGCAGGCGCAGCGGCCCCCTCGGGGGGCAGAGAGCTACACGCAGTGAGCGACCGTGGGGGCTTTTCATTCCAGCAGGGGCCGCGGGACTGGCTTTGCCAGACCGCAGGCGCAGCGGCCCCCTCGGGGGGCAGGGAGTTAC
>JANOOO010000370.1:0-21188 GCA_031421375.1 Polaromonas sp. | reverse complement strand
CAGCCGGGTTGATCTTGACGGGAGAAAAATCGACTTTCGATTGGTGAATGAGGGCGAGGGTCTGCTTGCGCGGGCCATGAAGGACAAGGCTGGCCCTAATGGCGACGAGTCAGCCGGTTCCCGGCGCGGCGCGGGAGCGGGCAAGCGCATTGAGCGCGGTGAGCGCACGGGCAGCCCGATAGGTCACTCGGCATTGACCGGGCCTGCCAGCGGCATCGATGCCAGCGGCGTTGGTGGTACCAGTGGTGCCAGTGCCCGTCTGCCACGCTCGGGCAAACGCAGCGCCGGGCGTGCGTCTGGCAATGTGCAGCTCTCTGGCGGTCTGTTGCCGTCGCCGGTTCAGGTTTTGAAGTCAGCCGCTAAAAAGGCAGCGGGCAAGTCGGGCCGAGGTCAGGCTAAAAAGCCGCGCCGATGAGTCTGCTAGCTTGCCTGGCGTTCAATCCATTTTTCTGATGCGACCTGCAGCATGCTGATCCGGATTCTTTCCTTTCTGCTCGAAACCCTGTTCTTCCTGCTCATTGCGGCCGCGTTGCTGCGTGCGTGGATGAACTCGCTGCGCATCAATATGAGCGGCCAGCCGGGGCGTTTTGTGATGGCCTTGAGCGACTGGCTCGTCAAGCCGCTGCGCCGGAGACTGCCCAAAAAGCTGTCGCAAGCGCGCCTGGATTGGGCCAGTCTGATTGCCGCCCTGCTGCTGGCGCTGCTTTATGGGCTGGTGTGGGCGCTGCTGTTTGGTGCGTTGCTCGGCGGCGATGCAGGGGGCTTGAACTTCAGTGTCGAGGCGCTTGTCGGCCTGCTTGTCTTCACGGCGAAGATGCTCCTGCGCGTGGCGCTGCAGACGGCCTTTATCGTGGTGCTGGGGTTTGCAATTGTTTCCTGGGTACAGCCCGGCTCACCGGTCTATGCAATTTTGGGCCGGTTGACCGAGCCGTTGCTGGCGCCGTTTCGCCGCGTGATACCGACGGTAGGCGGAGTGGATTTGTCTGCGCTGGTGCTGCTGGTGGCTTTGCAGATTGGCTTGATGGTGCTGGCCTAGCCAAAGCCGCCGAGCATCGAAGCAGTCGGCGCCCGACCGGGCTGCTCGCGCAGCCAGCGGTCAGCCAGCAGGCCGTGGCTGAACACCACGCTGCAGGCAATTGAAAACGCGTTCTCCGAACCCGTCTGTCGGCTGCTCAGACCAGCCAGACCAGCCCCCAGCATGCCGGCCAGCACATCGCCCGTTCCCGCAGTAGCCAGCAATGCGTTGCCGGTGGAGTTGATGACGGGGATCTCGCCCGGCGCCGCAATCACCGTGCCCGAACCTTTCAAAACCACCACGCAGCCAAACTGCGTCGCCAGTTGCCCGGCGGCGGCGAGCCGGCCTGCCTGCACGGCGGCGGCTGTCGTGCAGAGCAGGCGCGCGGCTTCGAGCGGATGCGGCGTCAGCACAGTCGGCATGCGACGCTTGCCACGCGCCTTCAGCAAGGCTTGCAGCGCGCTGTCGGTGGCCAGGGCATTCAGCGCGTCCGCATCGATCACCAGCGGCCCGGAAGTTGACAGAATTCGCGGCAACGTGGCCCTGATTGCCGCGCCACCGCCGCAGCCGCAGACCACGCTCATTTCGCTGAAATCAAGCGCGGCGGGGCTGCGGAACATCAGCTCGGGCTGCCGGAGATCGACCGTCGGTGAATCGGCCCCGAGCAGCGCGACATAGACCCTGCCAGCACCGGCGTGCAATGCGGCGCGCGCTGCCAGCAGGGCTGCGCCGGTCATGTGGCTGCCGCGCTGCGAGTCGGATTCGCCGCCAACCACGGCCACATCGCCGAAGCTGCCTTTGTGGCTGCGATGGGCGGCGCGGCTTCGCAATGAGGGTGTGACTGAGTCTTGCCCGAGTAGCCAGGCAGCGGGCAGATAGCTGCCCGGGGTCAACTCGGCGACGCCGCGTGCCATGGCCGGCGGCAGGCCGGGCAGACTGGTCGAACCCAGGTCGTCGAACCAGACCTCGCCCGCGTGGTCGCGCCCATCGGCCGTGAACAATCCGGGCTTCATTGTCAGTAAACTCAAGCAAAAAAGCCGTTTTGTCGAATGTGGACGGGCGCAGACAGCTCCTGAATTAATAGCGGATGCGGGGTCGATGCTGGCGACGCTCATCACCCCGGTGTCGGCGTCGAGGCCACTGGGGAGATCGACCGACAGGCACGGCGCATCGCTCGTCTGCATCGCTCCCAGCCACTGCACGATCTGCGCATTGCCGGCGCGTGACGGATCAAGCACAGCCCCGAGGCCGAGTAGCGCGTCGATGCAGAAGTCGAAATCAGCCGGCGCGTCGGCCAGCATTTCGACTCCTGTCGCCAATGCCCGGTCGCGTGCGGCTGCGGCGTCGGGCGCGTGTGGCTTGCCTGGCGGTGGGCCGGTCCAGGTCAGTACAACCGTCACGCCGCGCAGCTTGAGCTGCAACGCGGCCTCAAAGCCGTCGCCACCGTTGTTGCCGGGGCCGCAAGCGACCCATACCCGCCGCGCGTGCGGTGCCAGCGCCAGCGTGAGCCGCGCGACGGCCAGACCGGCGCGCTGCATCAGCGTGTGCGGTGCTACCCCAGCTGCGGCCTGCTGCTCGATAGCGCGTGTGCCCGCCACGCCGTAGAGCGGATAACTTCGGCTGGTGTCGATTTGGTGCATCGCGTGATTGTGCTGTGCAGGCGGCGCGCAGCGTGCCTAACAATCTTCCTGCCTGCCAAACCGCTCCGGGTTTCAGCGGGTCACGCGTCAGGCATCACGCCTTACAAGCGTCAAGCCGCTGGCGGAATGCGCAGCACCTGACCCGGATAGATTTTGTCGGGGTGCGTCAGCATCGGCTTGTTGGCCTCGAAAATCTGCGTGTACTTGTCGGCCGAGCCATGGAATTTCTTGCTGATCTTCGACAGGTTGTCGCCGCTGACCACGACGTACATTTTTGACTCAGGCTCCGGCTTGGCGACCGTCATCAGGTCGTTGACGCTAGCTACCGACGACACATTGCCGCAGCACAGCAGCACCTTTTCTCGGGTCCCCTGGTCAGCGGCTAGACCGGCCACGCTGACGGTGCCGGTCGGTGCGTCGAAGCTGACATCGAGATTTTCGACGCTCAGATTCATGCTCTTGATATACGTCTCGATGGCGTCGCCGGCGGTCTGGCTCAGTGCCGCCACATTCTCCGGCGTCGGCGCTTTGGCGACTGCCTCCTGGGCGGCTTTGGCTTCGCCCCGGCCGAAGAGTTTCTCGCCGGCTTCCTTGATAAAGCTGAACATTCCCATCTTGCTTTCCGATCAAAAATAAATGCGGCCCGGGCAAAATGCCGACCGGAAAATTCAATATAGCGCCGGAGCAAGTCGCAACAGCAGGCTTTGGGGAGTCGATGCGTATCGATGCGTTAACCAGACGAAGTCGCGGCATTGGACGACAAAGTTGCAAGCTTGCAACACCACTCTTGCGAGGCCGTTGCCGCTTTGTGCGTTCAGCCGAGTCGCGCAGCGCTCAGACCTTCCATGTCGATTTCTGTAGGCCGACCGCCGATCTGGTCGGCCAAAGCCCGCGCACTGCCACAACTCAGCGCCCAGCCGCTGGAGCCGTGGCCAATGTTCAGCCACAGGCCGGGCAGGCCGCTGGCACCGATGACAGGCGGGCCGTCGGGCAGCATGGGCCGCGCGCCTTTCCATTCCTGCACCTTCACCCCGAGCTTGGCATGCTGCGCCGCGCCTGGAAACCAGTCGCGCAGCACTTTGTAAAGCGTGTTGATGGATGCATCACGCCTGCTCTGTAGCGAGCCGCCCAGCTCGGCTCCGCCAGCCACGCGCACGCGGTTGCCGAGCCGCGAGATGGCCACCTTGTAGCGCTCATCCATCAAGGCGCTACGCGGCGCGTTCAGCGGCTCGCCGATGGGAGCGCTGATTGAGTAGCCATAAACCGCAGCCAGCGGCAGCCTGAGCCCGAGCGGTCTGAGCAAGGCCGCCGAATCAACACCGCCGCACAGCACCACGCCATCGAAGTCGCGCGGCGCGCTTTCACCCGCTATCAAAATGCGAGCTGGATGCGCTCTATCCATCCCGGCTACAGCCTTGTTGAACTCGAATTTCGCGCCGAAACGCTGGGCCTGGGTTTTGAGCAGCAGGGCGAACTGCCTGCAGTTGGCGACGCCATCGTCGGGCAGGTGGATCGCGCCGGCAAACCCGGTATCGGGGTTGATGGCAGGCTCGATTTGCCGCGTTTGCCGCTCATCGAGCAGGGCAAATGGCACACCGGCTTCGCGCAGCAAAGCCAGCCCGGCTTGCGCGGCTTCGCGCTCTTGATGACTGCGCATCAGCACCAAATAGCCAGCGCTGCTGTCGTAGTCCAGCTCCAGCCCCACGCTGATGTCGCGCAGGCGATGGCGGCTGTAAAAAGCGAGTCGGTGCAAGTGGGTGCGGTTGGCGAGGTAGCGCTCGGGCGTGCAACTGCGGTACCACTGCATCATCCACGACAGGTCGCCAAGCGTCAGCGGCCAGCTCAGGCGGACCGGCGCATGGCGGCCCAGCAGCTGACGCATGACTTTCGCAGGCATGCCCGGTGCAGCCCACGGCGTGACGTAGCCCGGTGCCACGATGCCAGCGTTGGCAAAGCTGGTTTCCTCAGCCGCTGCGCCCCGGCGTTCAAACACTGTCACGTCGTGGCCGTCAAGCGCCAGCTCGAAAGCGGTGGTGATGCCGACGATGCCGGCTCCGATGACCGCGAGCTTCATGCGGCCCAAACCGCACTAACACCCCGGCAAGGCAAGCTTGAAAAAAAGTGGAAAGTCATCAAAAAATTATGAAAAAACGGCCGATCAGCCAATAGAGTCGGACACAAGCAGCTACTAAATAGATAGCGACTAAGCTGACCGGACGCGCTCCAGCGCGGCTTCGATTTGCATCGCGAATGCAAGCACCGCGTCATCATGCAAGGCCGCGTGCCAGATCATCAGCCCGACCGGCAATTGACCGCGCCGCTGGCACGGTAGCGAGATGGCGCAACCGTCGAGCATGTTGACGACTGAGGGGTTGCGCAGCAGCAGGGAATTGACCCGGAAGAATTCATCGTCGTTGCCCAGCAAACCGGCGATTTCAGGAGCCACGATGGGCACGGTCGGCGACAGCACGGCGTCGAAGTCGGCCAGTCGCGCCTCCATGCGCGCAATCCAGCTTTGGCGCGCCGCCAGCAGGTCGATGTAGTCAGCCGCGCTCATCGAGGCACCACGCAAAATGCGCCGGGCCACGCGCGGGTCGTATTCCGCTTCATGTTTGGCTATCAGCTTGCGGTGCCAGGCGTAGCTTTCGGGCGCCGAGAAGCCGCCGGTGGCGTTGATCGCGGCCAGCTCGCCCAGTTCGGGAAAATCGATCTCTTCAATCAGCGCACCGGCTTCCCGCAAGGCTTTAAGGCTGGCTTCAAACGCCTCGGCCACTTCGGGAGCCAGGGCGTCCAGCATCACAGTCCTGGCCACCGCGAACCGGCAGTCGGCCAGCGCGCTTTTGGGCATGTGGGCGGGGTGCGCTGACAGTACCTCATGCAGCAGAATCGCGTCGCGGACCGAGCGGGTAATGGCACCCACGGTGTCGAGCGTGGTGGACAGTGGAATGGCGCCTGCCCGGGGCACCAGGCGCGCCGTGCTTTTGAAGCCGACCAGCCCGCACAAAGCCGCTGGAATGCGCAGCGAGCCGCCCGTGTCCGAGCCCAGCGCAGCCAGCGCCGCGCCGGTCGCTACCGAAACCGCCGCCCCTGAAGACGAACCGCCAGGAATACGCGCCACGGCCGGGTCGCACGGGTTGACGGGGGTGCCGTAGTGCGGATTGATGCCGACGCCGGAGAAAGCGAACTCGACCATGTTGGTGCGGCCCGCCAGCACCGCACCGGCAGCGCGCAGGCGTGCAACGACCGGGCAGTCTTCGGCGGCGGGGGCGGCACGGGCCAGCACTGTTGAGCCAGCCGACGTCACATCACCGGCTACGTCAAACAGGTCCTTGATTGAGACCGGAATGCCGGCCAGCGGCATGAAGGATCGCCCCGGTGGCTCCATGCCAAAAGCTGCGGGATAGCCCGGCATAAAAACATGTGCGCAAGCCGGGCTGCTCGCGGCGGCGTTCGCGAGTTCGGCGATCCCGGCGAAGCTGATTTGCTCAACAGCCAGGGCCTGACGGGTGGCATAAATATCGGGGTGCGTAGCCGGTGTGTTCATAGGTCGAGAAGAGGGCGCGTTGGGTTGCGTTTTGCTGCTCAGCGCAGGGCGGCGTACAAGGCAAACTACAAGGCGGCGGGTGCTATACTCGACTGGCTTTGCAGCAGGTAGCCGAACCTTGGAAACCTATGAATTTTTCGGAGACTTTTTGCAAGGTAAATCGCAAATCAGCCAATCAAGGTGTCAGCTTGAAATACTTCAAGCCGATAAGCGCTGATTTTAGACCCAACCTTTGGAGTTTTATATGTCAACAAGCATGCGTGAAATGCTGGAAGCCGGCGTCCATTTCGGCCACCAAACCCGCTTCTGGAACCCCAAGATGGCCCCGTACATCTTCGGCCACCGCAACCGTATTCACATCATCAACCTGGAAAAGTCGCTCCCGATGTACCAGGACGCGATGAAGTTTGCCAAGCAGCTGTCGGCCAATCGCGGCACCATTTTGATGGTCGGCACCAAGCGCCAGGCGCGCGAAATCGTCGCACTTGAAGCCAAGCGTGCCGGCGTGCCTTTTGTCGATCAGCGCTGGCTCGGCGGCATGCTGACCAATTTCAAAACCGTCAAAACTTCGATCAAGCGGCTCAAAGAGATGAAGGCCCAGCAGGAAGCCGGGCTCGACACCATCAGCAAAAAAGAGCAACTGACCTTCAAGCGCGAGATCGACAAGCTCGAAAAAGACATCGGCGGCATTCAAGACATGGCTGCCTTGCCTGATGCCATTTTTGTAATCGATGTCGGCTTTCACAAAATCGCCGTTCTCGAAGCCAAAAAACTCGGCATTCCATTGATCGGCGTGGTCGATTCAAACCATTCGCCCATCGGTATCGATTACGTGATTCCGGGCAACGACGACTCATCCAAAGCGGTCGCCTTGTACGCCCGCGGCATGGCTGACGCCATCATCGAAGGCCGCGCCAATGCGGCAAACGAAGTGGTGCGGGCTGTGTCCAGCGAGAGCGCGGACGAGTTCGTGGAAGTGGAAAATACCGCTACCTGACCCCGGTCGGCGCTGTGCCTGACGCGAAAAAGGGGCCTCTTGTGCCCCTTTTTCACAAGTGAAATGAATCAAGCTGGGCTTTGTGTGCAGGTCTGCCGCCCCCAGCCAAACAGATCAACGGAGTACCGAACAATGGCAATTACTGCAAGCATGGTCGCCGAGCTGCGCGCCAAAACCGACGCACCCATGATGGAGTGCAAAAAAGCCCTCACCGAGGCCGATGGCAATTTCGACAAAGCCGAAGAAATCCTGCGCGTCAAGCTCGGCAACAAAGCCGGCAAGGCCGCATCGCGCATCACCGCTGAGGGCGTGGTCGCCATGGCAAAAGACGGTGACATTGGCGCGCTGGTTGAGATCAATTGCGAAACCGATTTCGTCACCAAGAACGACAGCTTCCTGGCCTTCACGCAGGGCGTCGCTGACGGCATCGTCAAGCACAACCCGGCCGATGTCTGCGCAGTCGGCGCGATGCCGCTGTTACTTGACGGTTTCGGCCCGACGGTCGAAGACGTGCGCAAGGGCCTGATTGGCAAGATCGGCGAGAACATGGCGGTGCGCCGCTTCAAGCGCTTTTCCAGCGGCAAACTGGCTTCTTACCTGCACGGCACGCGTATCGGCGTGGTGGTCGAGTTCGAGGGTGACGAGGCTGCAGCCAAGGACGTCGCCATGCACGTTGCGGCGATGAAGCCAGTGGCACTTTCCAGCGCCGATGTGCCGGCCGATCTGGTCGCCAAAGAGCGTTCAGTCGCGGCAGCCAAGGCGGCTGAAGACGCGTCCAGGGCCGTGGCCGAGGGCAAGCCGGTTCAGTCCGCCGAAATTGTCGCCAAACGCATTGAAGGCGGCGTTCAAAAGTACCTGAAAGAAGTCAGTCTGAACAACCAGAGTTTCGTCAAGAATGACAAGCAAACGGTCGAGCAGATGCTCAAGGAAAAAGCCACGCGTGTGACGGGCTTCACCCTGTACGTGGTGGGTGAAGGCATTGAGAAGAAGGTCGATGACTTCGCAGCTGAAGTGGCCGCGCAGGTTGCTGCGGCCAAAGCGGGCTGAGATTCGCCTTCGCGAGCGGCCCACCCGCTAAACTTCACGCCATCGCCTGCGAAAGACAAACCCATGCCAGCGTACAAGCGAATCCTGTTGAAACTGTCGGGTGAGGCATTGATGGGTGACGATGCCTTTGGCATCAACCGCGCCACCATTGTTCGCATGGTCGAAGAAATCGCCGAAATCACCCGCATGGGCGTGCAGGTCGCCGTGGTCATTGGCGGCGGCAACATTTTTCGCGGTGTTGCGGGCGGCTCGGTCGGCATGGACCGCGCAACCGCCGACTACATGGGCATGCTGGCTACGGTGATGAACGCGCTGGCGCTCGGCGACACCATGGACAAGGCCGGGCTCATCGCGCGAGTCATGTCGGCTATCGGCATTGAGCGTGTTGTGGAGCCCTACGTGCGGCCCAAGGCATTGCAGTATCTCGAAGAAGGCAAGGTGGTGATCTTTGCCGCCGGCACCGGCAACCCGTTTTTCACGACTGACACAGCTGCCGCTTTGCGTGGAGCCGAGATCGGCGCTGAGGTGGTTTTGAAGGCCACCAAGGTCGATGGCGTTTATTCAGCCGACCCGAAAAAAGACCTGCTGGCCACCCGCTACGCGACCATTACATTCGACGAGGTGATGGCTCGAAACCTGGAGGTCATGGACGCGACTGCGTTTGCGCTGTGCCGCGACCAGAAGCTGCCAATCCGGATTTTCAGCATCTTCAAACACGGCGCGCTCAAGCGTGTGGTTATGGGTGAAGATGAGGGGACTCTGGTTCACATCTAATCGCCTTTTCACTGCTTAAATTGCGTAAATTTCACAGACATCGCAATAGCCGGTCAGGCCACCACATTAAAGCGCTTGCCGCGACGGCAGCACCTTGAAATTACTTCCGGAGATTCAAGCATGAGCATTGTTGAGATCAAGCAGCTTGCTGAACAGAAAATGCAGCAGTCCATCGACTCATTTAAAAATGGGTTGACCAAGATTCGCACCGGGCGGGCCAACCCGGGTTTGCTCGATACCGTCCACGTTGACTATTACGGCTCCATGGTGCCGATCAGCCAGGTCGCCAGTGTTTCCCTGCTCGATTCGCGCACCATCAGCGTGTCCCCTTGGGAAAAGAGCATGAGCCCAAAAATCGAAAAGGCCATTCGCGACTCCGACCTGGGCCTGAACCCGGCTGCGCAGGGCGATTTGATTCGCGTGCCCATGCCCGCCATGACCGAGGAGCGCCGGAAGGAACTGACCAAGGTTGTGCGGTCGGAAGGCGAGCATGCCAAGGTCGCCATCCGCAACCTGCGCCGCGACGGCAACGACAGCGTTAAAAAATTGGTCAAGGACAAGCTGGCCTCTGAGGACGACGAGCGCCGGACGCACGATGAGATTCAGAAATTCACCGACCGCTGCATTGCCGACGTTGACAAACTGGTCAGCGGCAAGGAACACGACATCATGGCGGTCTGACTTGGCGCCTAGGGACCCTCTGCATAACTCCCTGCGGTTTGTGGTAGCGCGGGCTTGGGCGGTCCGCCGCGTTGTTTTTCTTGCCAATAGCTGGGCTATTGGCTGCAAAAAGACGCCTTGCGGCCCATCCCAATCCGCGTACCACAACTCCGCCAGAGTTATGCAGAGGATCCCTAGCGTGTCACGGCCCGGTCAACTTCAGCGTCAATGCCAGCGTCAATGCCAGCGTCGATTGCGGATGGCTGTAGTGTGCGGTCGGGTGGGCCGGTGATGCGGGTTCCCCACCACGTCGCCATCGTCATGGACGGCAATGGCCGCTGGGCCACCCAGCGTTTTTTGCCGCGTATTGCCGGGCACAAGCAGGGCGTGAAGTCGCTCAGCCGCTGCGTCGAGGCCTGCGTGTCGCGCGGCGTCAAGGTACTCACGGTTTTTGCGTTCTCGTCCGAGAACTGGAATCGCCCCAGCGAAGAAGTCACCGGGCTGATGGAGTTGCTCGCCCTCAGCCTGACGGGCGAGGTGCCGCGTCTGCAGGCCAATGGCGTGAGGCTTTACTTCATCGGCGACCGCGAGCGTTTGTCAGCCAAGGTACAAACCGGCTTGCGCAGCGCCGAAGCGGCGACAGCCGACAACCGCCGGTTGACGCTCAACGTCTGCTTTAACTATGGTGGCCGCTGGGACATCGCGCAAGCCGCCCGCAAGCTGGCCGAGCGCGGCGAAGCCATCACCGAGCTGGCGCTGGATCGGGCCCTGGCAATGGCGCATGTGCCCGACCCCGATCTGCTGATTCGCACCGGCGGCGAAATGCGCATCAGCAATTTTCTGCTCTGGCAGGCAGCGTATTCCGAGCTTTATTTCTCCGCCCGGTTGTGGCCCGAATTCGATGAAGCTGCGCTCGATGAAGCTCTCTCATTTTTCGCCACCCGAGAGCGACGCTTAGGCTTGACTTCGGCGCAGCTGGCGGCACACGCGCAAGCCGACGGGCTGGGCGATGCGGCGATCAAGAACGAACCGGTGCAGGCGGCCTGATGCTCAAGCAGCGCATCATCACGGCGCTGGTGCTGTTGGCGGTCTTGCTGCCAGCGTTGTTCTATGACAACCCGGTGCCGTTTAGCCTGCTGGCGCTGGTCGCCATTGCAGCGGCCAGTTGGGAATGGGGCCGTCTCAATCAGCTCGACCAGACGGCCTCGCTTGGCCTGGCGCTGGTCTTCGCATTGCTGTGTACGCTGACCTGGTGGGCTGGCTGGCTGACCCGGCCCCTGCCCCTTCTGTGGAGCGCGGCAGGTGCGCTGTGGGTCCTGGTTGGTGGCCTGCTTTTGCGGCGCGGTGTGCCGGGCTGGCCGCTGGTGCCGCAGGCCGTCCGCCTGCTTGGCGGTTTTATTACGCTGTGGCTGGCCTGGCTGGCTGTCGCGCAGGCGCGGGTTCAAGGAATCGAGTTTCTGCTGTCGGTTTTGCTGCTGGTGTGGGCGGCCGACATCTCGGCCTACTTCGCCGGCCGTGCGCTTGGCGGGCGTTTTTCGCGCTCCAAACTGGCTCCCGGCATCAGCCCCGGCAAGACCTGGGAGGGCGTGTGGGGCGGCATCGTCGGTGTGGTGGTTCTGGCGTTGGTCTGGCTCTGGATCACCGGCCCGAGCGCGCCGACTGGAACCGCGGCTGGTGGCGGCTCACTCTATGCCCGCCTCGCTGGCTTGCATGGTGTCGTCGTGATGCTGGTGGCGGTGGTTTTTCTGGCCGGCATGAGCGTTGTTGGCGACCTGGTTGAATCGCTGGTCAAACGCAGCGCCGGTGCCAAGGATTCGAGCCATTTGCTTCCCGGCCATGGCGGGGTGCTAGACCGGATAGACGCCTTGTTGCCCACACTGCCGCTGGCGCTCATGCTGGCTTCACTGTGAGACCTTGCCGCGCCGCGCCATCATCAATACCGGTTGCACGGTAATGCGCCGCTTGCGCGTCACGGTTCTCGGCTCCACAGGCTCGGTTGGCGTCAACACGCTCGACGTGATTGCCCGGCACCCGGAGCGGTTTGAAGTTTTCGCGCTCAGTGCCGCGACGCAAGTTGATTTGCTGCTGGCCCAGTGCCAGCAATTCAAGCCGCAGTTTGCCGTGATGGCGAGCGCACCACACGCAGCGCTGCTGGCCGATAAACTAGAGCAAAATGGCCTTGATACCCAGGTATTACGGGCGAAGACAGCTCTCGAAATAATAGCAGAACATGAGCAGACTGATGTCGTCATGGCGGCCATCGTCGGTGCTGCTGGTCTGCCGCCTTGCATGGCGGCGGCGCGCGCCGGCAAGCGCTTGCTGCTGGCCAACAAAGAGGCGCTGGTGGTCGGCGGTAAGGTATTCATGGAGGCCGTGCGCGTCGGCGGCGCGCGCCTTCTTCCGATTGACAGCGAGCATTCGGCGATTTTTCAGTCGCTGCCCGAAGACGCATCGACCTGGGCGCAGCGCGTCGAGAAAATTATCCTGACGGCTTCGGGCGGGCCCTTCCTCAAGCGCGATCCGGCCAGCCTGTCGGAAGTCACACCTGCTCAAGCCTGCGCCCATCCAAACTGGGTCATGGGGCGCAAAATTTCGGTTGATTCAGCAACCATGATGAACAAGGCGCTGGAGGTCATTGAGGCCAAATTCCTGTTCGGCCTGGCTCCCGCGCAAATTGAAGTGGTGATGCATCCGCAAAGCGTGATTCATTCGATGGTGCAGTACCGCGACACGTCGGTGGTGGCGCAGCTCGGCACGCCCGATATGCGGGTGCCGATTGCCTACGGGCTCGGCTGGCCCGACCGGGTAGAGTCAGGCGCGACCCCGCTTGATTTTTCACGGCTCGCCGACATGACATTCAGCAAGCCTGATGCGCAGCTTTTCCCTGGGCTCGCGTTGGCCTGGCAGGTGCTTGACGCGGCCGATGGCAGCCCGGCTGTGCTCAATGCAGCCAACGAGGTTGCGGTAGCGGCCTTTCTGGACAATCGGCTGCGCTTCATTGACATTCACCGCGTCAATCATGAAACTTTGGCAGCGGTTGCGGTCTCTGACGCTCACACCGTCGAAGGCTTGCTGGCCCTGGACGGGCAGGCGCGCCGGGTGGCGCATCAGATTGTTAAAAAGCTGGGAGGAAATAAATGTTGACTGTGCTGGCATTTCTGGTTGCGCTTGGAATACTGATCGCCGTGCATGAATACGGTCACTACCGCGTGGCGGTGGCGTGCGGCATCAAGGTGCTGAAGTTTTCAATTGGTTTTGGCAAGCCGATCTACACCTGGCGGCTCAAGGGCAAGCCAACTGAATTCGCCATCGGCATGTTGCCTCTCGGCGGCTACGTTCGCATGCTCGATGAGCGCGAGGCACCGGTCGCGCCTGCCGAGCGCCACCTGGCCTTCAACACGCAGCCGCTGCGCTCGCGCGCGGCGGTGGTCGCAGCTGGCCCGCTCGCCAATTTGTTGTTGGCAATCCTGATTTATGCAGGCGTGAACTGGGTCGGTGTGCTGGAGCCGCGTGCGGTGCTGGCCAGCCCGGTCGCGGGTTCCATTGCCGACAAGGCCGGCCTGCGCGGCGGCGAAACCATCACGCAAGCCGGCTTCGTCGGCGACGATTTGGAAACCGTTCAATCGTTCGAGGACTTGCGCTGGCGCCTCACCCAGGGCGCACTCGATGGCCGCGACCTGACGCTGATGGCCAGCCTGCCCGGGCAGTCCGAGCGCCGCTTGACGCTCGCACTCGCCAGTCTCGGCGCCGCCGATGCCGACGCCCAGCTGTTCCGCAAAATTGGCATCATCGGGCCGTGGACGCAGCCGGTGCTGGGCGACGTGATGCCCGGGGGCGCGGCCGAACAGGCGGGCCTGCGCGCGGGCGATCTGGTTCAACGCGTCGGCAGTCAGGCTATCGTTGATGGTCAGCAACTGCGCGAAGCGATTCGCCTGTCCGTGCCGGGCGCGGGTCTATCGGTCGTCGCCACGCAGCCGTGGCAGATTGTTCGGTCCGGCCAAATGCAAATCGTGCAGGTCACGCCGCAGCTCAAAAAAGAAGGCGATTTGACAGTCGCGCGAATTGGAGCCTACGTGGGTGCGCCGCCTGACATGGTGGAGGTGTCGTACGGGCCGCTTGATGGCCTGTGGAACGGCGCGGTGCGGACCTGGCAGGTGTCGATCCTGACACTGAAGATGATGGGCAAGATGGTGATCGGCGAGGCGTCGCTGAAAAACCTGAGCGGGCCGCTGACGATTGCCGACTACGCAGGCAAATCCGCGAGCATTGGCTGGACTGCCTACCTGACTTTTTTAGCCCTGATCAGTGTCAGTCTGGGTGTGCTGAACCTGCTGCCTTTGCCCGTCCTCGACGGTGGGCACCTCATGTATTATCTTTGGGAGGCCGTCACCGGGCGCGGCGTGTCCGACGCCTGGATGGAGCGCCTGCAGCGCGGCGGCGTTGCGATCTTGCTGGTCTTGATGTCAGTGGCGCTATTCAACGACGTTACTCGCCTCCTCGGCTAGCCGGCATCCCTTACCGCTCTCACCATTCCCGGCGCGTCCGGGCAATCCTTCTCTCCATGCAAAATAAATTCAATCGATTCAAGGTTCGCACGGTCTGTGCCATTGCCGCCAGTTTGTTGTTTGCCCATGCAGCCTGGGCCGTTGACCCCTTCACCGTTCGCGATATTCGCGTTGAGGGCTTGCAACGCGTCGAGCCCGGGACCGTTTTTGCATCATTGCCGTTTCGCGTCGGCGACAGCTACAACGATGACAAAGGCGCGTCGGCCATTCGCTCGCTTTTCGCCCTCGGCCTGTTTAAAGACGTGAGGCTTGAAGTCGTCGGCGAAGTGCTGGTCGTGGTGGTTGAAGAGCGACCCACTGTGTCTGAAGTCGACTTCATCGGTACAAAAGAATTCGACAAGGACGCCTTGCGCAAGGCACTGCGAGAGGTCGGCATTTACGACGGCCGGCCCTTTGACAGGGCACTGGCTGACAGAGCCGAGCAGGAGCTCAAGCGCCAGTACATCAACCGCAGCCTGTACGGTGCCGAGGTCATCACCACGGTCACGCCCATTGAGCGCAACCGCGTGAATCTGAGTTTCAACGTGGTCGAAGGCAGCGTCGCCAAAATTCAGGAGATCCGCATCACCGGCAATCAGGCTTTCAGCGAATCGACGTTGCTCAACCTGTTTGATCTCGACACCGGCGGCTGGCTTAGCTGGTACACCAAGTCAGACCGTTATTCACGTGCCAAACTCAATGCTGACATCGAGAGCCTGCGCTCCTACTATCTGGCGCGCGGCTACCTTGAATTCAGGATTGACTCAACCCAGGTTGCCATCTCGCCCGACAAGCAGGGCATCAGCGTCACCTTGAACATCACCGAAGGAAAGCGCTTCGTCGTCTCAAGCGTCAAGCTCGAAGGCAACTACCTCGAACGCGAGGACGAATTCAAGACGCTGGTGACCATCAAGCCCGGCGAGGCCTACAACGCAGACCGGGTTGCTGAAACCACCAAGGCATTCACTGATTATTTCGGCACCTTCGGATTTGCCTTTGCAAAAGTCGAGGTGGTGCCCGAAATAGACCGTGCCAACAATCGTGTCGCCTTCGTGATTCAGGCCGAGGCATCGCGCCGTGCTTATGTACGCCGGGTCAATATCGTGGGAAACAATCGCACACGCGACCAGGTGATCCGGCGTGAATTCCGGCAGTTTGAATCGTCCTGGTATGACGGCGACAAAATTCGCCTGTCGCGCAACCGGGTTGACCGACTTGGGTTTTTCAATGAAGTCAATATTGACACTCAGGAAGTAGCCGGCACCGCAGACCAGGTCGATTTGACCATCTCTGTTGTTGAAAAGCCGACGGGCAATCTGCAACTGGGGGCCGGTTTCTCCAGCGCAGACAAAGTGTCATTGCAGTTCGGCGTCAAGCAAGAAAACGTTTTTGGCTCGGGCAATTACCTCGGGCTTGAGTTCAACACCAGCAAGTCGAATCGCCAGCTGGTTTTCAGCACGATTGATCCCTATTTCACCGTCGATGGCATCTCACGGAACATTGATATATACGACCGCACCAGCAAGCCCTACAGCGGCCAGGAAGGTGACTACGCCCTGAAAACGCGGGGTGGCACGCTGCGCTTTGGCGTGCCCTTCACCGAAAGCGACACGGTTTATTTCGGCAGCGGATACGAAGCCTTGGCCATCGTGCCGGGCAGCAATTTGCCGGTCAGCTACCGGAATTACGCCGACCAGTTTGGCTTGAAAACCAACTCGATTCCCTTGACGGTGGGCTGGTCGCGCGACACGCGTGACAGCGCGCTGGTGCCGACGACTGGTCGCTTTCAGCGCGCTTATGGCGACTGGGGCTTGCTGGGTGACGTGCGATTTGTTCGCGCGAATTACCAGATTCAGCAGTACATTGCGCTCAACAAACAATTCACGGTGGCTTTCAACGGCGAGCTTGGTTGGGGCAAAGGTCTGAAGGGTCAGCCGTTTTCGATTTTCAAGAATTATTATTCGGGCGGGCTGGGTTCAGTGCGCGGGTTTCAGCAGGGCTCTCTCGGTCCGCGTGACAGAGCGGGCCTGTCCATCGGTGGTCCGAAAAAACTGACACTGAATGCTGAATTGATCACGCCTTTCCCAGGGGCAGGCAATGACCGCACCTTGCGGATGTTCGGGTTTTTTGACGTGGGCAATGTCTTCGCTGAAAATGAACAATATCGCTTCAATGATTTAAGGGCATCGACCGGCTTCGGCGTCAGCTGGATATCGCCTTTGGGCCCGCTTCGACTGGCGCTGGCCTACCCGGTGCGTAAACGGGAGGGCGATAAAGTCGAGCGTCTTCAATTTCAAATTGGTACATCGTTCTAATGAAGAATTCTCTATACAAAATTTGCCTCGCCAGCGCCTTGCTTGCGACCGGGCTACCCGGCTTTGCTCAAGAGTTCAAAGTCGGCGTCGTCAATCTCGACCGAATTTTTCGCGAAGCCAACTCGGCCAAGTCGGCGCAGACCAAGCTGGAGCAGGAATTCAGTAAACGCGAAAAAGAGTTGACCGACAGCGGAACCCAGCTCAAGGCGTCATCCGACAAGTTCGAGCGCGAAGCGCCAACGCTTGCCGAGAGCGCGCGCACCGCACGCCAGCGGCAACTCGTTGAGCAAGACCGCGAGTTCCAGCGCAAGCGCCGCGAGTTTCAGGAAGACCTCAACACGCGCAAAAATGAAGAGCTTCAAATCGTCATCGAGCGCGCCAACAAAGTCGTCAAGTCCCTGGCAGAAGCTGAAAAGTATGACCTGATTCTTCAGGAGTCCGTTTATGTCAGCCCCAAGCACGACATCACCGACAAGGTGATCAAGGCGCTGAACGCCACGCGCTGACGCACTGGATTGGCCGGAATCGTTCGGGTGGACTCAACGCGCATTGTCAAACCCAACGCAGGCGGCACGCATCGACTCGGCGACTTGGTGCAGGCGCTTTCCGGCCAAATCACGGTTGAATTGATCGGCGACCCGGCTTGCGCAATTCGCAGTCTCTCAACCCTCGACGCCGCCGGACCCGACGATCTGACTTTTCTAAGTCAGTCGAAATACCTGAGCAAACTGGCCGCATCGCGCGCGGCATGCGTCGTCGTCTCACGCGCTCTGCGCGATGCTGGCATCGCACGCGGTGCCTGCCTGGTGGTCGATGACCCGTACCACTGTTTTGCGCTGATTACGCAGTGGTGGAAGGCCCGGCTGGAGACCGATGCCCCAGCCAAAGCGCTGGTTCACCCGAGCGCATTCATCGATTCTTGCGCCCTTGTTGCCAGCGATGCCAGCGTGGGCGCATTCGCCTGCATTGAGGCGGGCGCAGTGATTGAAGCCGGGGCTTCGGTCGGCGCGCACTGCTTCATTGGCCGCAATGCCTTCGTTGGCGCAAATACCCGGCTGGCTGCGCGTGTGACGCTTGGGGAGCGGTGCCGCATTGCAGAGCGCGGCATCGTTCATTCCGGCGCGGTGATTGGCGCTGACGGCTTCGGCTTTGCGCCGCATGAGGGGCAGTGGGTCAAGATCGAGCAACTCGGCGCGGTGCTGATTGGCTGCGACGTAGAGATCGGTGCCAACACCTGCATCGACCGCGGTGCCTTGCTCGACACGGTGATTGAAGACGGCGTGAAGCTCGACAACCTGGTGCAGATCGGGCACAACGTGCGCATCGGCAAACACAGCGCGCTGGCCGGCTGTGCAGGCGTTGCGGGTAGCGCCGTCATTGGCGCGCACTGCACCGTCGGCGGCGGGGCGATTGTGCTGGGCCACTTGACGCTGGCCGACCATGTGCATGTCTCGGCCGCGTCCATCGTGACCCGTTCGATTTTGAAGCCGGGCCACTACACGGGCCTGTTTCCCATCGACGACAATGCGGCCTGGGAAAAAAACGCAGCCTCGCTCAAGCAGCTTCACGCGCTGCGCGACCGGCTCAAACAAGTTGAAAAATGGATGGCGGACCGCGCCGAAAAATCATGATGGACATTCACCAAATTTTGAAGCGCCTGCCGCATCGCTACCCGATTTTGCTGGTTGACCGCGTGCTCGAAATCGAAAAAGGCAAGCGCATCAAGGCGCTGAAAAACGTCACCATCAACGAGCCTTTTTTCATGGGCCACTTCCCGCATTACCCGGTGATGCCAGGTGTGTTGATGTTAGAGGCGATGGCCCAAGCTGCGGCGCTGCTGGCTTTCGATGCGCTCGATGTGATTCATGACGACAAAACGGTTTACTACTTTGCCGGCATTGAAGGTGCGCGTTTCAGGCGGCCGGTCGAGCCCGGCGACCAGCTCATCATGGACGTGACGCTTAATCGCATGAAGGCCGGCATCTTCAAATTCACCGGCGTGACCCGCGTGGGTGACACCATCGCCTGCGAAGCCGAGCTGACCTGTGCGATGCGCTCGCTCGCTTGACGCATGACAGTCCCGGCGGTCTTCACCGGCATTCACGCCACAGCGCTCATCGACCCGCTGGCCGAACTCGACAGCACAGTCAGTGTCGGGCCTTACAGCGTCATTGGCCCGAACGTGCGCATTGGGGCAGGCACCACAGTCGGCGCGCATTGCGTCATTGAAGGCCACACGACGATTGGCCGAGACAACCGGATTTTTCAGTTCAACTCGCTGGGCGCGGTCCCGCAGGACAAGAAATACGCCGGCGAGCCGTGCCGACTGGTCATTGGCGAGCGCAACATGATCCGCGAGTTTTGTACCTTCAATATCGGCTCGCCGGGCGGCAGCGGTGTAACGCAGATCGGCGACGACAACTGGATCATGGCGTACGTGCATCTGGCGCATGACTGCCAGGTCGGCAACCAGACCATCTTTGCCAACAACTCGCAACTGGCCGGCCACGTCGAGGTCGGTGACTGGGTCATTCTGGGCGGCTTCACCGTCGTGCATCAGTTCGTGCGCCTGGGCGCGCACAGCATGACCGCAATGTGTTCGCTGCTGTTTGCCGATTTGCCGCCGTTCGTCATGGCGCAGGGCCAGCCCGCAGCCGCGCGCTCGATGAACTTTGAAGGTTTGAAGCGACGCGGTTTTTCGGTTGAGCGCCTTGCCGCCGTCAAGGCTATGCATAAGGCGCTGTACCGCGATGGCTTGACGCTTGATCAAGCCAGGGCGCGCATAGCCGAGCTGTCGGCTTTGCATCCAGAGGCCGACGCCGATGTGCAGGCCATGCTGACGTTTTTGGATCGAAGCTCGCCGCAGCGCGGCATCGTCCGTTAGGCCATCTGGCGGGTGCCGTCCCCCGAGCCACGTCGCGCAAACAGCTGATTTTTACATCCCGTTTTGAATTTCCATCCCACGCCCGCACGGTCTTTGAGCCTCGCCATGGTGGCCGGCGAAACCTCGGGCGACCTGCTGGCCGGCTTGTTGCTGGACGGCTTCAAGGCGCGCTGGCCGACACTGACGGCGAGCGGCATTGGCGGGCCGAGCATGCGTGCGCGTGGCTTCGATGCCTGGTGGCCGAGCGACAAACTCGCGGTACGCGGTTATGTCGAAGTGCTGCGTCATTACCGCGAAATCGTCGGCATCCGCGAGCAGCTCAAAGCCCGGTTGTTGCAAGCGCGGCCCGATGTGTTCATTGGTGTCGATGCGCCTGATTTCAACCTCGACCTCGAAGCGGCTTTGAAAGGCGAGGGCATCAAAACCGTGCATTTCGTCAGCCCGTCGGTGTGGGCCTGGCGCGCTGAACGCATCGAAAAAATCAGGCGTAGCGTCGATCACGTGCTGTGCATTTTTCCGTTCGAGCCTGCCTTGCTGGCCGCGCACGGCATTGCTGCCACTTACGTCGGCCATCCGCTGGCCAACGTGATTCCGATGCAGCCAGACCGGCTCGCCGCCCGAAACCGGCTGGGGCTCCAGGCCGACGACACCGTGGTGGCCATCCTGCCAGGAAGCCGTAAATCCGAGATCCAGTACCTGGGTGACAGGTTCTTTAGTGCTGCAGCCCTTATTTCACGGTCGCATCCAGCTATTAAATTCGTAGCGCCTGCGATTCCGGCCTTGCGCGGCGCGATGCTGGAGGCGGCAGCGCGGGCGGGCCTTGGCGCGAACTTGACCGTGTTGACAGGTCAGTCGCACAGCGCGCTGGCAGCTTGCGATGTGGCGCTCGTCGCCAGCGGCACCGCCACGCTGGAGGCCGCGCTGTTCAAGCGGCCGATGGTGATCGCCTACAACATGAACTGGCTCTCGTGGCAAATCATGCGGCGCAAAAAGTTGCAACCCTGGGTGGGTTTGCCAAATATTTTGTGCCGCGACTTCGTTGTGCCCGAGCTGCTGCAAGACGCAGCGACGCCCGAAGCACTGGCGACCGCCGTGCTGCAATGGGTCGATGCCAAGGCGCGCAACCCGACGAGAATACGCGCACTCGAAACCCGATTCACCGCACTGCATGCCGAGTTGCAGCGCGACACCGCCACCCTTTCCATTGATGCAATCGAGCACCTTCTTGAACGCTGAACAGGCGGTTTTTTCCTGGGCGCCTGCCGGGCTCATGGCTGGCGTTGATGAGGCTGGACGCGGCCCGCTGGCCGGCCCGGTTGTCGCGGCAGCCGTCATCCTCGACGACCTCAATCCCATCGTCGGCCTGGCCGACTCCAAAAAGCTCACCGCGTTAAAGCGCGAAAAGCTCTATGACGAAATTCGTGCCAAGGCGCTGTGCTGCTCGATTGCGCTGGCCACGGCCGAAGAGATCGACACCCTCAATATTTTGCAGGCCACGATGCTGGCGATGAAGCGTGCTGTTGAGGGCCTGCGCCTGACGCCGGCCAAGGTGCTGGTCGATGGCAACCGCCTGCCGTCGCTGCTGATGCTGGCCGAGGCCATCGTCAAGGGCGATGCGCTGGTTCCGTCGATCTCGGCCGCGTCGATTCTGGCCAAGGTCTATCGTGACCGCTGGTGCGACGAGTTTCACCAGCAGTACCCGCAGTACGGATTTGCCGGCCACAAGGGCTACGGCACCGCTGAACACCTGGCGGCGCTGCGAACGCAC